>PWZG01000492.1 GCA_003567575.1 PVC group bacterium
GGGTAGACGGATGCCTCTTTGTCTTTGCCGTAATCTTTACCATTGTCTGAAAACACGGGAAAACCGGTCAACGATTACGCGGCACGATTACGCAACACGATTGCATGCGGCCTCCTCGTGTTTGAGAGAACATGAAAACCGGTTGGCAATGCTTCGCGCAAGCGCTACGTGGCATGCGAGAGCGGGCGACCCGCCTTTGCCGCCTCGTACAGTATGATGGCTGCGGCGGCGGCAACATTCAATGACGGAACCGCTCCTGACCTGTGCCGGATGCGTGTTAACCGATCGCACTGTTCCAGTAAACCCGATTGAATTCCTCGACCCTCATTGCCCATGATCAACACAGTGGGATGGGTCCAGTCGATGGCGTCGGGCGCCGTGTCGCCTCTTTCGCTGGCGCCGATGATCTGGAATCGTTGCCCGCGCAAGCCGGTCAGGAATTCAGTTGTCACGGCAAGCCGATAAATCGGGACGTGATTGACCGCGCCCGCGGACGAACGGGCAACCATGCTGGTTACGCCCACCTGTCCGTGTTCGGCGATGCAAATACCGCGAGCGCCGAAGACATCGGCGGAACGGATGATGGCGCCGAAATTATATGCGTCCTGTACGCCGTCAAGCAGCAGCAATGGTCCGTGGCCATCGTGGCGTTCACCGCTGATCGCTGCCGGATCGCGATAGGGAAACGGCGGCATTTTGGCGGCTATTCCCTGGTGATCGCCGGCGCGGCATGTACGCGTGATCTCTTCAGGCGACACAACCTTCATGGGAACATTTTGCCGGACGGCAAATTGTCGTAAATCATGGCGTTGCGCGGCCGGTAAACGGTCGCTGGCCAGCAACTCCAGGATCGGCCAGAAACCCGTTTTTAACGTTGTTTCGACCAAATGCCGTCCCCAGATCCAGCAACGTTGATGGTTCCCAAGCAGCATGTGTTTCTGGCGTGATGAAGGCATGACGGTATTATCGGAAGGGATAGGCAACAATTATGCGGTCTTAGCATACGTCGAAAGCAAACACGCGGACCTGTTCCGCGCCCCAGGTTGTTTCCGGCACCAGGCGAACGGCACGGGTGCGTACATCGAGAGGCACGCGCACCAGTCGCTGGTAGTTGTTCGTCGCCGAGAAAACGGGTTGCCAGTTCCCATCGTGTTGTTGTATCTCGATCCGGAAAGCTTTCGTCAAGGTATGCGGCACGGCCCACGGTTCGCCGTCGCGCGGATAGGAGGAACGCATATTCAGAAACGGGCGGTTGAGATGACTGTCGAAAACGAGGCGCGCTTGCGTCACCGGAGTCTCGGCTTCAAAACGATAGGTCACGGCGGTACCCGACGGACCGCACCAACCGTTCGGCGTCTCCCCGATGGGACGATCGATTCCGGACCGTAACGATTCGACATCGCCGGTCGCGGCGGTCAGAACCGCTTGTCGGCTAAGTTGCGGGATCTTGCGCTGATGCCAGGGCAACCAGCAATCGTCATCCATCAGTTGCTGTTGGAGTTCGGCGATGCGTTGTTCGCGGACTTCCCTCGGGGTAATGCTGTCCCGCACTGCCATGGCGGCCGCCGTGCCGACCGCCTGTCCCATTAGCGAGGTAGTGGCCATGACGCGTGTAGCGCTCATGGCAGCGTGGGTGGCGCTATGACAGCGGCCGGCGCAGAAAAGGTTCGCGATATTGCGCGAATAAAGCGAGCCGAACGGGATTCCGAAAGGTGATGGCGCCGGATGGAATATGGTGCCGGCCTCCGGATGATAGAATCCCGCCGGGAAATGATCGTCCATCGTCCATCCGCCGTAGGCGACCAGGTCGGCGAAACGGCCTTCGGCGGCGATATCGTTCTGGGTAAGGATATGATCGCCGAGATAACGCCGGCTTTCGCGTTTACCCGGCAAAAAACCCTGCCAGTCAAGCGCCCAGTTGGATGCTTCGTCACGTGCTGGTGAATGGTTTTTGATGTAATCCCAGACACCAAACGCGATTTTCAAAAGTTCATCGCGCAAGGTTTCGGTATCATGAATGCTGTCCTGTTCGCCACCGACTTCCATCCACCAGAAATTGGTCTTGCGCACACTGCATTGACGCCCGCGCAGATCTTCCGGCCGGGTAAAGCGATAAGCCCAGTCCGGCGCGATGAACGGTTGCGGCGTATCGTATTCCCGCGCCTGGAAAAGACAACTCATCCCCATCGTCTTACGGTCGGCCGTCTCCGGCGCGATTGACTCGTTAAATTCATGGCGTGCTTCACGGCCGATCCGGAACTCGGCGCCGGTCAACGGCGCCAGACTGCCGTCGCCGGTACAGTCGGCAAACATCGCGGCCCGAATGGTATGCCGGGTTTCCGTCGTCAGTTGCCGGCCCGTAACCGATACGATCCGGTTGCCATCCATCGTGCATTCGTAAACCGTACAATTCAAAAACAGCGATAGACCGGTCTGATAGCGGGCCGCGCCATAGGTCACGCTATCCCAAATGGAATAATTGGGTTGCGGATTACGGTAATGATTCTCCAGTTGCAATTCTTCCAGTATCCCGGTTTCGCGCCGGTTATCGCCGTGGGCGCCACAAATATGCATGCGTATTTCGCTGGAAGCATTGCCGCCGGGAACCGGCCGGTCCTGGATAAGCGCGACGCGCGCGCCGTGCCGGGCGGCCGCTATCGCCGCCAGCAACCCGGCCATACCGCCGCCGACCACGCAAAAATCTACTTCATGGGTTTCATGTTTCATGGTTGTTCCTTTCCGGGAACCGTTCACGGCTACATCTTCGGCAAGCGTAGGGGCGGTCCAGACCCTTGGGCCGCCCCCGCTATTTCACGCGGATGGGGCGCCCCAAGGGACTGGGGCACCCCTACGGACACCGTCAGGCAGTGAAATCAAGCGGTTTTATTCAATATTCAAGTTTCCCTAATTGGATCATGTTTTCGAGATCTTCGATATCTTGCGGGCGATACCGTTTTACCGTCCGGATTACGGCTTTCAAGGTATCGTCATTCGCCGCGCCGAGCATTCGGGAAATATCCGCCAAATCCTGTAATCGACCCGCGCTGAGTTTCATCAGCGTCAAATAA
>PWZG01000279.1 GCA_003567575.1 PVC group bacterium
CAGCGGTTGGCGAAGCCATCCGGACAAATGACCGGCACCCACCAGACTTGGTGGCGATCAAGCAATTCATCGGCCTCGAAGGCGCCCGACTCCAAACAGGCCAGCAAAAAGCGCAGGTAACGCAGGACACCGTACATCGGCGCCCATTCATAGGGGTGCATCATGTTCGTGAACAACACGACCGGCAAGCCGGGCCGGCGCGCGATTTTCAGCATCCTCAGATCGTGTCCCTCGACCGAGCGGCCGATCGTCTCCACCGCGGCAAAACGCGGATGCCGTTCGGCCAGGCCATCAAGCGCCGCCAGCCATTCGCTATAATGCGCCGGCGGGACGACAAAACGACCGAAGGTCACGGGGCTTTGACCCAGTAGGGAAAGCAGGATCTGAATGGCCGGCGTTTCGCTGCCGGCCTCGTCGGGCCGGCGATCCGCCGCCTGCACATCCATAACCGTCACCCGCCCGCCCCCGGGGGTCGGACAGGATAGCAGCGCGGCGCCGCCCGTACGGCGCTCACGACCCCAGATGGTAGCATTGAAGTGTGCCGCGAACCGTTGCAGCGCCTCGTCATTGCGCAGTACGCGCAGTCCCAGCATCGTCTCGGAGGGTACGAACAAGTGGACGCGGTCGCCCGCCGCAAACCCGCAGGAAACGGGGGGATCGGCGACAATGTCGATGGCCGGGGCTTCCGGAAACACCGGTCGGTTCTGCTGGTGACACATCACCTGAAGGCAAAGCTGCGTTTCGCCGACGGCCAATTCGGGCGACAACTCGAAACCGGCTGCCGCGGCCATCGCCGCCGCGGCCTGCACGTCCACAACGACCCGTCGATCGCCAGCCCATTCGAGCAGGCGTTCCCAGGATGGCGCGACGGCCAGGTTTTGGAGGATGACGGCGCCGGCATGCGTCGGTTCGTTCATCCAGACATCGGTCGCCAGTGCCAGGACATCCGGCGGACCGAAAACCCGCCATAGGATGGCGCGACGCAGGTAACTCGAAGGCGCGACGCCGACGGTCGTGACGCGACGGGGGCGCGGAGCGGACTCCGGCGCGAAACAGGCCGGCCCGGAAAAGGGATCGCCAATCTGTCCGTCCTCCGGCACGATCCCCGAACCGTCGGCAAGCTGGGTGTGTTGACTCATGAACCTTCGCATGATTGCCGTCATGGCATCCTCCTTCGGGTGAACCGTGCATTGAAATCGAGAGTCCCTTTTTTGCTCGATCCGTAATCTTGCATATCGTGTGGAAACTGTAAAGCATTAAAACACAATATTGGGTGTATCCGTGGTTCGGTGCAGCAATCTGAAATTCGTATACAAGTCGCCGTGAATTCAATATCTTTGTCATCGTCTCGATCTTCGTCCTTTCTTTTCCTTCGACAAATCTCGCGACAAGGATTTGAAATTGTTGACCTCCGGGTTGCGGGCGTCAGCCCGCTTTCGTAAGGATTCAGGATTCGAGCAACAGGCAGGCGGTCACGGCCGCCGACCAGTGATAGTCGCGGATGGAATCGACTTTACGACGGATATCGTACGGTCCCTGCCGGGGACCTTTCCGTTCGCAGTCCGGCGGGGCAACGGCGTTTTTTGAGTCGTAGAACTCGAATATCACGCCCAGACGTTCCGCGTACTTGCGCACATGCGCGACCGACACGTCAGCCAGCCGTCGGGCTTCGTCCGCGTATCCGTTCCGTTTCAGGCCTTCGATCACCAGGTAGTTCAGGTTCGGCCACGTTGCGCCGCGCCACATGTCGGTGCTCCATGCCGGATGCGAGACGGATAGGCTGGGAATCGGAAAGGAGACGCCGAAGTGCGCGGGATCGCGCAGGGCGCCGACCAGGCGTTCCGCGCGCTCCGGCGGCAAGTCATCGAGCAGCAGCGGCAAGAAGCCGGTAACGGCCCGGACCCCGGTCAGCCGTCCATCGAGGGTGCGGTCATAATAGAATCCGTCCGCCTCGTCCCACAGATCGCGATGGATGGCCGCGCCGAGCGCGGCGGCGCGGTGGGACCATTCCCGCGCCTTGCCGGTATCGCCCAGGGTTTCCGCGATACGCGCCACGAAGGTCATGTCGTGCGCTGCCAGGGTTGAAAAATCGACGGCGTCGAGCGGTTCGCCGGCGTCGAAGCGGGGGGAATTGTCCAGGCCCGACTCTCCGCAACGGCAGCGGTCATCGGGGTGCATGGCCCATTCCAGCAACCCGTTGCCGTTACGATCGCGCTGCGCGCAATCCCAGTCCAGATAGGCCTCCAGGGCGGGCAGCGCGCGTTCGAGGGTCGATCGGTCGCCCAGGACGGCGTGATTGCGCCATACGCCCCAGGCCAGCAGCGGCGGCTGAGTGGTCTCGACCTGCCGCCCGTCCGGGGCGGTCTGCAGGGGGATGCGTCCGTCGGGGCACTGCGTATCGAGCAACGAGGCGAGGAATTCCCAGGCCAGCGGCGGCGACAGGTGGTTCATGCCCAGCGAATGGAAAACCGAATCCCACAGCCACAGGTCACGGTGCGGCACGCGGTCGGGGGTCGACCACCGCTGCCGGAACGGCCCCTGCGCGGACAGGGTGTTGACTTTCATGACGGCGCTGCATTTCTTCAGCAGCCGGTCGAGGCCGGGATCGGGCAGCCGCGGCGTTGAGGCACAGAACGTCAGCCGCGCTTCGGCCGGCGGCGCGGCGTGGCGCGCGAGTTCCCCCCGCGCGCGCGTTTCCGCTTCGGCCACGCAGCGGCCAAAGGCCAGCGCGAATTTTTCATGCTCCCGACACAGGACCATCGCGTCGCGGCCGCCGGGATCGCGGTCGATCCGCGTATCCGGACATCCGTCGTCGGGAACGGCGCCGTCCGGTCCGAGGAGTTCGACGACGGCGCCGGGCGGCGTCTTTCCCAGCAGCGTGTGCCAGGCGCTGAAGGCCAGCGTGAGCGGTCCCGCGGCGGTCTGCGCGGCCAGCTCGTCGCCGGTCAGGAGGCGGATGTCCGCCGCGCCCGGCAACCGCAGTCGCAGGCGGCGTTGCCGCGGGGTATGCCACAGCAGATCGAACGGTTCGGATCCGAGCGTGGCGACAAAGCCGGA
>PWZG01000236.1 GCA_003567575.1 PVC group bacterium
CCAGAGGGAGAGGGTGATCACGCAAGTAAGCGGCTCACCGTTTTCTTGTTTTTTGCGCAACCATGCTTGAATAAGGCACTAAAACAATCCCGTAACCCTTCCCGTCGATGGATCGACATCGATACGCCGGAAGGCTGGATCGGATGCGGTGCCGGGCATAAGTTTTATATCGGCGGCAACCGGCGCCACGAATCCCGCGCCGCGAAAGACAAGAATATCGCGTATCGGCAATGTCCATCCTGTCGGACGACCCTTCCGCAACGGGTCATGCGACAGGCTGAGATGGGTTTTGACCATGCATACACCTAGCGCCGCTGCGTTCGCATCGTCCTCCAGCGCCTTGGCTTTCGCAAGGGCTTGCGCTGTATATTCGACGCCGTCCGCGCCATATACCGTGCGTGCAATACATTCGATGCGTTGCCGCAGCGGTGTTTGAAGGTCGTAGAGATAATCGAACGTTTTACGGGGTTGATCGCAAACCGCCATTACCGCTTCCGCCAGTTCGACAGCGCCGTCGCCGCCCTTCAGCCAATGCTGTGACAACACCGGGATACCGCCGTTTTGTTCGACAAAACGGCGGATCAGCGAAATTTCGGCGGCGGTATCGGTATCGAACGCGTTAATACAGACGATGGGCTGCAATCCGCTTCGTGCGACGATTCGCATGTGCGCCGCAAGGTTGGCGCAGCCCGCTTCGAGCAGTGGCTGATTCTCGCGGATATAGGCTTCGTCCAGTTTCATTCCGGGTTTGACCGGCGGGCCGCCACCATGCATTTTCAATGCACGCACAGTTGCGACGATGACCGCCGCATCGGGTATAATTCCCGAGATACGACATTTGAGGTTCCAGAACTTCTCGAACCCGATATCTGCGCCGAAACCGCTTTCGGTCACATGATAATCAGCCAGGCGTACGCCCAAACGATCGGCGATAATCGAGCTCTGACCAATCGCGATATTGGCGAACGGGCCGGCATGGACAAACACGGGCTGGCCTTCGATGGTTTGCATCAGGTTCGGGTTGACGGCATCGACCATCCATGCGGTCATGGCGCCGGCCACTTCCAGGTCGGCGGTGGTAATTTCGCGGCCTTGCCGGTCCAGCGCCACGACGATCCGGTCCATACGCTTACGCAGATCGGCCAGATCCCGGGCAACGGAAAGAATGGCCATAACCTCGCTGGCCACCGACATTTGGAATCCCGAGTTCATCTCGATGCCATCCATACGGTCGCCCAGACCGGTACGGATATTGCGCAGAGACTGGGCGCAGAAATCCATTGCCCAGCGCAACGTTATCGTTTCCGGATCAATGTCCAGGCGTCGCAACCCGGCGCGCGCCAGCCGCGTATCGTCGTAATTGTTTTCGTGCTGCATCCGGGAGGTCAACGCCACCATGGCCAGATTATGGGCATTGGTAATACTGTCGATATCGCCGGTCAGCCGGATGGCCAGCGGGACCTGCGGGATACACTGCGCCAGTCCGCCGCCGGAGGCCGATCCCTTGACGTTAAACGTTGGACCGCTACTGGGTTGCCGAATGGCTGCGCTGACCCGTTGACCCAACCTTCCCAGTCCCTGAACCAATCCCAGTGTCGTCGTGGTTTTCCCTTCACCAAGCGGTGTCGGGGTAATGGCCGTCACATCGATATACCGACCGCGCGTTGCTTCGCCCAGACGGTCCAGCACGCGCCGGTAATCCACTTTGGCCACATGCCGGCCCATCGGAATCAATTCGTCGACGCCGATTCCAATTTCAGACGCCAGACGATCCATCGGTTTGATGTTGGCCTCAGCCATTTCGGCAATTTGCCAATCGTCCATCTTTCGCGGATCGCAATTTAATTTCTTCATGACAATTAGGGCGTCAATCGACCATCGCGATACGCTGAAATAAAATCGGCGCCGAACGCGTCGTCGCCCATCAACAAGGCGCGCGCCAGGGCAAACGATTCGTTTTCAACATCCAGATTATTCAGAGAATCCCGGTTAATATGGAACGGATCCACGATCCCGCCATCGGCGCCGGCGTCGACGGCCATCCAGGTGAACACCTGATTGATCAGTTTACGGCACGGCATTCCGAACGAAACGTTGCTGAACCCGCCCACCAGATGAACGTTCGGCCCATACTTGTCACGGATCTCGCGCACGGAATCCAGGAATGCACGCGCATTATTGGAATCCGTCGCCACCGGGAACACCAGCGGATCGAAATATATCGCTGGTTCATGTATTCCGGCATCTTTTAAATGTTCCATCAACGCATCGAGATTGGCAATCCGGCCCGCCGTATCGCAGGGTAAATCGCGCGCACCGGCAGCCGATGCGACGACCGCCGCCCGATGCTCCGCCGCCAGCGCCACGGCATCCAGCCGCTCCAGCGATACCGAATTGACCATGGGCGCGCCATGCGAACGATCACACTTCTCCAAACCGCAACGCAATACGGACGTATTCGAGGAATCTATGCTTAACGGGATCGTCACCACCGGCGTCAACAAGCCGACCACCCATCGCATCGCCTTGCAGCGCTCGTCGATATCGGTGCTGAATTCATCAATATTAACATCCAGGTAGTCGGCGCCGGCGCGCTGCTGCCGCACCGCCAGCGCACACAAATAATCCCGGCCCAGTTCCCCGGCTTCACCCTTGCCATACATCCCCTGCCAGACCGCCGCGGCACTGTGACGCACTTTCCCGGCCTGCCAGTCGGCGCCCGCCATCATCGGCGCCGGCACGGGTAAGCGGCACGTATGGTTGCCGGCGTCTTTATACAAAATCGATGCCGTCCCATCGTGTCCCGTTTCCACGAAATTACCGTCGGTCTTGTAACCGCGGGTGCAATGGATGTTCTCGCCAATCACATAAAATGTTTCAACCGTCATAAGGCGCTTCTCCCAATGTTTGGTGCTTTTTCAATCGTAATGAATGTTGCGGCGTAACTAAGGCGGGCTTCGCCCGCAACCCAGAGGTCAGAAGTCAGAAGTCAGAAGTCAGATTTTTCTTTGCTGACCTCTGACCTCCGACCTCTGACCTCTTGCCCGACACC
>PWZG01000032.1 GCA_003567575.1 PVC group bacterium
AACGGTGACGATCATGTTGCGCCCGTTCTCTCAAACGAGTGGGGGCCCCTGATTTCGCGGCGAAAATCAGGTTTTTCAGGGCAGATAGACCAAAATGCTATGTTTGGTTTTTACAATGGTTTACGAATGTTCTCTCAAACGAGGCAGGTGAATGACAAGCATGCGTACGCTCGATATCAACGCGGCCGACATGACGTTTCCGCCGTTCCGCATCATCCTCAAGCGGTCTGTCGCGTCCGGCAGCCTGTTGCGCCTGGCAACCGATGGGGCATTGCCGCTTAAGCATCTTCAAGTGGAACGCATGGTCTGCGATGGGTCGGAACTGCCGCCGGCCCATCGCCGCGATCGCGCGGAAATGGAGAAGAACTGGGGCTGGTACATGAAAACCAAGACCATGGCGGTGTTCCGGATTAAAATCTCCGGAACGACCGCGCTGACCTCGATCCAGATCATTCATGGCGGCTATACGCTGGCGGAATTGCCGATCGAACCGGATTCCGATATCGCCGACTTGGAATGGGCCGACGAACGGCCCGGCAGACCCCTGGAAGATGCCTGGTATTATGTACGGGTTCGACAGGCCGACGGGCATTGCGCCTGGCTCAGTCCATTCTGGATTGATTTGCCGCAATGATGTCCGCCGGCGGACATTGGAAGTTATCGCTTTATGCTAATGATGTCTGGCAATTGTACGGTATGCGAAACGACCCTGATGAAAAGGTCAACCGCTATGCGGATTTGTCGGAAACACCGGAGATCATGAGGATGAGGAATAATCTGCTGGCATGGAATACGCAACCGGTGAAAGCCAACGCGAACAGGCGCGAGTTATGCAAGAATTAGACTGATCGATGTTCACGGTTATTCCTTCGGCATCATGTAATCGCGTTGCGAAACCCGCTTTAGCATGAATCGTTCCCGATTTCCAGCCGGTAGCCGATGCGCGGTACGGTATGTATATAGGTTGGTTTGCTGGAGTCGGGTTCGATTTTCTTGCGCAGGTTGGCCACGAAGTTGTCCACGGTGCGTGCCGTGCCCTCGTATTCCCAGCCCCAGACGCGTTCCAATATCGCATCGCGGGTAAACGCCTTGCCCGGAGCGGACGCCAGCAGGTAAAGCAGATCGAATTCCCTGGCCGACATGTCTATGGTCTTGCCGCGGATACGCACGCGTCGCGTGGACGGATCGATGGCAATACGGCCCACGTTGATGTCAGGTTGCTTTTCCTGGATACGAGGCCGTCGCAGCATGGCGTCGATACGAGCCAGCAGCTCGGGCAAATCGAACGGTTTGGCCATATAATCGTCCGCTCCCAGGTTTAATCCATCCACTTTGTCGGGGGTCGAGCCTCTGGCGGAAAGGATCAGGACGGGTGTCTGTTCGCCGTGACGGCGCAGTTGCTGTAATATCTCCAGACCGCTCATATCGGGTAGCATGATATCGAGCACGATTAAATGCGGTCGTTTTTCGAATGCCAACCGCAATCCGCTTTCGCCGTCCGCCGCGACAAGCGCCTGGTAACCGTGCAGTCTGAGATTCAGAGCCAGACCATCGCGCAACGAAAGGTTGTCTTCCACGATCAGGATGACTGATTTTTCCGCGATATGATGGGTGGCATGGTTATTCATGTGCTTTCTCGCGCGGCAGGCAGACGGATTGTGAACACGGCGCCGTCGTCATCGGAGTTTGCGGCGCGGATGGATCCCCCGTGACGGGTCACAATGTAACGTGCGATCGCCAGCCCCAGACCGATACCGCCGGCGTCGCCGCCGTTGCGTTGCGGAACCCGGTAAAATGGTTCGAAAATGTGTTCCGTATCCGCCGGCGACAAACCGACGCCGTTGTCGCTTACCGTGATGATGACCGCGCCCGTCTCATCCCGCAGAACGATGCTGATGCGTTTGTTCGGTCCGGTGTTTTTGTAGGCGTTCGTCAGTAAGTTTAACATGACCGAACTCAACGCCCTGACATCGTGTCTCACCTTGAGGCGGCTGTTGTCGGCGATTGAAAAATCGATATTCCCGGCCTGGACCATACTCTGAAATCGATCGACGGCTTGCGACACGGCTTGCGACACGGTCTGCACGACCGGATTAAAGGCCAGCATTTCGCCGGCCGAAGCACGCCAGGTAAGCACCTTGTCCACCATGGCTTCGAGCCACTCGGTTTCGCGCAGGATGGTGGACAGGCAGTCGGCCGTCAACGTCGGATCGTGGGCGATCAGACCCGATTGCAACGTCTGGGTACGCAGCCGGATATTCGTCAGCGGCGTACGTAACTCGTGGGTGACATTGGCGATAAAATCGGATTGTAACCGCGCCAGTCTCGCTTTCCTGGCCATTAAGACCACGGCAACCAATGCGCTGCCGGCGGCCGCCGCGGTGAAACAAATGACCAGCACACCGGTCACGATGCCGCCTGCGTCTTCGGCAAAGACAATCGCCACGATGCCGGCCACCGTCGAAAGCATGACCGGCAGCAAGACGCCGACCGCCAGTAAAATAATTACCGCCTTGAAATCCAGTTTTAAACGAATCCGTTGCATGAGTCTTCCAAAGGTAACCTTCGCTTCGCCCCGCCTGCCGGCGGGCAGGTTGGTTGTTTCAAGAGTCAATCATATCAGACCACCAGATGTCGTTCAATGCCATTTTTTCAAGCTTTTCCGGATTGAGAAGACCGGAATGCGACAAAATCATTGGTCGACAAGGCAACCTGGAATATCGAGGGTCAGTTAGAAAATGAGTATTTTTACAATTTATATTTATTCTTACGGGGAGTCGTATGTTGAGGATGGAGTTAGGGTAGTTAGGGAACATCACTCGAATCCTTGCAAGCCGACGGAACCGATGGCCATTGAAATCAGCCCGGAATCATTGGGCGGAATACTCTGGTCGGCAACGATTAGTCGCATAATACAGGTCACGGTCTTAAAACGGTTTGAGCGGTATCCCGCAGTATTAATCGTCTCATATTTGTCGCTACCTGCGCTCGTCCGGCCGAGGACCCGCCGCGGGCGGGCAGGCGGCCGGCTCCATATTTTGGAGACGGCGGT
>PWZG01000486.1 GCA_003567575.1 PVC group bacterium
CCCGACGGCCGGGTTCAACTGGTCGCCGAAGGGGCATCGGATCAGCTCGACCTTATGCTCGGCGAAATCAATCGCACCATGCAAACCAATATTGGCAAAGCTGAGATCGTGCGCGAGCAGGCGACCGGCGATTTCAGCGGGTTTGCGATTCGATATTGATCGTCTTCATGCCGAACACTCCCATCCGAAACCCTTTTTCAGACGGGGTCCAATATAGCAATCATCAAGAACCACGCCAAACCGGAATTTCAAATCCGTTTGGATGGACCGTTAATGACTGCTGATGCCGCGCTTGGCATAGCTACTTTTGGTTCGACGACCGCTGTGGTTTGCCGGTACTGATTTTACGCAGACGAATGTTTTTCGGAGTCACTTCCACTCGCTCGTCATCGTTGATATACGCGATACAATCTTCCAGGCTCATATCGACCGGGGGCGTGAGCAATACGTTTTCGTCGGAACCCGATGCCCGCATGTTGGTCAGTTGTTTGCCTTTGGCGGGGTTGACCAGCAGATCGTTGTCGCGACAGTGTTCGCCGATGATCTGACCGCGGTAGACCCTGACGCCCGGTCCGATGAAAAGTTTGCCCCGGTTCTGTAGATTGAACAACGCGTAAGCGACGGTGGTACAGTTGTCCATGGCGACCAGAACCCCGTTGTTGCGGGTGATAATATCCCCGGCATGCTCATCGTAGTCGCTGAAAATATAGGTCATCACGCCCATACCGCGGGTGTCCGACATGAATTCCGATTTGTATCCCAGCAGACCGCGTGTTGGAATCTGATAGCAGAGCCGGACCCGATCGCCTTCCTGGTGCATTTCGATCATCGTCCCTTTACGGGTTCCCATTTTTTCAATCACGGCGCCCATCACCGTCTGGTCGACATCAAGCGTGAGTTCCTCGTAGGGTTCGAGTAACCGTCCGTTATCGCGCCGGGTAATGACCTCGGGACAACCCACCTGGAATTCGTAGCCTTCGCGCCGCATTCGTTCGACGAGGATGGAAAGATGCAATTCTCCGCGGCCACTGACACGGAATCCGGAACGGTCTGCGAGTTCGCTGACGTGCAGCGCGACATCGGACAAGGTTTCGCGCTGTAATCGTTCGCGCAGATGGTTTGACGTGACAAACGTGCCTTCGGTCCCGGCGAACGGCGAGTTATTCGCGAAAAAAGTCATGGCCAGTGTCGGAGGATCCATGGCCGGAGTGGGCAGCGGCACCGGGTTGTCGGGAGCGGTATAGGTGTCGCCGACGGTAACGCTGTCCAGTCCTGCAACAGCGACGATTTCGCCGATGCCGGCTTCGTCTACCGGTACCTTAAGATTCTCTTCAAAGCGAAATATTTTGCTTATCCGTGTCGACACCCGTTTGCCGTTTGTATTGGCGACGAGCACCGGCATATTGGTTTTCAGTATGCCTGAGGTAATCTTGCCGATCCCGAGACGGCCCAGGAATGCTGAATAATCGATGCTTTTGATCTGGAGTTGCAGCGGTCCGTCCGGATCGCCGGTCGGGCAGGGGATATACTTGACGATACTCTCCAGCAAGGGCAGCATATTGTCGCCGCGCGTATCGGGGTTTAGCGAGGCGACACCGTCGCGTGACGAGGCATAGACGACATGGAAATCGGTAATGTCGTGTGGTGCATCCAGCTCGATGAAAAGATCAAAAACCTTGTCCAGTACATAGCCGGGACGCGCCGCCGGCTTGTCCATTTTATTGATCACGACAATGACCGGCAGCTTGAGAGCGATCGCCTTTTTAAGCACGAAAAACGTTTGCGGCATGGGCCCTTCCTGCGCGTCCACCAGCAGTAGGGCGCCGTCGGCCATTTGCAGAACGCGCTCGACCTGGCCGCCGAAATCGGCATGCCCCGGTGTATCGATAATGTTTACCCGGTAATCCTTGAAGATAAAGGCGCCGTTCTTGGAGGCAATGGTGATGCCGCGTTCCCGTTCCAAATCCATGGAATCCATCAGGCGTTCTTCGAAGGCACGGTTTTTGTGGAACATCCCGCTCTGTTTGAATAGTTCGTCGACCAACGTTGTTTTGCCGTGATCGACATGCGCGATAATAGCGATGTTTCTGAGATGTTCGGTATTGTATTTCATTGACTTTCCGAGAGGGCGGTTTGCGCCAGTTGGTTGGCGACTTGTTCTTCGAGACCGTCGATGTGGTCGAGTTGCAGGTTGGGATCGGTGACAAAGAATGTGTCACCGCTTTTACGATGTTCGTAGACATATTGACGGGAACCGTCCGATCCCGTATGCACGGCGCGTTCCACCAGAATCCGTTTGCGTTCCAGCATGACGGCCAGGACGAAAATCATCGGTATATTCTCCGGATCCTGTTCTTCCACCAGGCGTCGCAGCAGCGTCTCCACGTCTTCTTTGCGCGCTGTTTTGTTCGTAGGCGGCGGTGGCGCTTGGTAAACGCCTTTCCAAGAACTGTGGATGGGGTCGGCGCACGGATGTTTCAGGAAACATGATTCGCACAGATCGGTGCGTTGATATCCATTGGGATCGAATCGCAACAGGGTGTGGCAAGGTTGCTGATCGATGAAACGTTCGCCACATTCCTGGCAGGCAGGCGCGCGGGATTGAATATTCCATTCGGTACTGGCGGTCATCGGCGTGCGGTGAGTAGATGGCGGTTCAGGTAAAGATAAACGGAACCCGACAGTACCGTCAGAACGGCGACGAGCAGTGAGACCGCGAATATCAAGTAGGGGAAGATGTGCTGTATGAAGTTTTCCAGAAACTCCCTGGCTGTTAATGTATGCGGCAGCAAGGGCAGCAGATCGTCGCGTAGTGTCAATCCGACCAGGACTATGACAATGGTGATGATTTGCCATACGGTCTTGTGTTTTCCCAACCGGCTGGCTTGCAGAATGATGCCGTCCGATACCGCCAATAGCCGTAAGCCGGTGATCAGAAATTCACGACTGATGATCACGATCACAATCCAGGCGGGTACGATGTTGTCGAGAGCAACAAAACAGACAAACGCGGCGCTGACCAGGATTTTATCGGCCACGGGATCCATTAATTGACCGAACGGAGTAATTCCATGTCCGCGCCGGGCAAGGCGGCCGTCCCAGAAATCGGTGAGTGCGGCGACGATAAAGATCAGTAATGCCGCCGTTTTGCCGTACGGCACACCGGGGATTGTCAAACTGGCGGTCATAATGAACGTCAGAATAATTCGTAGCAATGTTAATTTGTTGGGCAGATTCATGATAGTTTGGCCAGCAGGTCGTATCCCTGCACGGCATGATAACGGACGTTAACGAAAGCGCCCGGCATTAGGCGGTTGCGTGTGCGACCGATATACGTCACTCCGTCGACTTCCGGCGCTTGTCTGCGCGAACGCCCGACACTGTATTCGGTTGCCGGATCGGAAGCGCAAGAGTGTATCAGAATCCGATCGCTTTTACCAGTCAGTTCTTTGTGCCGCTGGATTACCCGTTGTTGTTGTTCGCGCATTAACCGGTTGCGACGTGTGCGTGCGACGGCGGCGGGGACGGCGGGGGTGGCGCGTGCCGAGCGCGTTCCTTCTTCCGGCGAGTACACGAAAACTCCCAGATGGTCGAATGCGACGGCATCCAGGAATCGGCGCAAATGTTGGAAGGCGTCTTCCGTTTCACCGGGATGCCCGACCAGGCAGGTCGTTCGCAAGGTGATGTCCGGCATGATTTTGCGGGTACGCGGCGCCAGGCGATTGACGGCCGCGATCGTTCCGGCGCGACCCATTCGCCGCAATACATCAGGATGACTATGTTGGATGGGAACATCGAGATAGTTGCAGGCCTGTTCCGTTTCGGCCATGGCCTCAAGCAGGGTATCGGTAATCAAGGACGGGAACCCGTACAACATCCGAATCCAGAAATCGCCGCCGATACGTCCCAGTTCCCGCAATAAACCCGCCAAGTTCGCGCCGTCGTCGCGGTCACGACCGTAGGCGGTGGTGTCCTGAGCGACTAAGTTTATCTCGCGGATGCCGTCGGAAAGCAGATTCTCGACTTCCGCCCGGATATCGTTGACGGCGCGGGAACGGGCGCGTCCACGGATTGCGGGAATGGCGCAGAAGGCGCAACGATGATTGCATCCTTCGGAGATTTTGACGTAAGCAAATGGGCCGCCGGTAAGTACCTGACGTTGTGGCGGCGGCTCGAACAGGCGTTTGGGCAGGGATGGCGCGGCGATGCGGTTTTCCGCGGCATCGCGACCGTCGCGCCAGATGTTCAGGACGCGCGCGATGTCGTCGATTTGATCGACACCCAGAAAGGCATCGACTTCCGGCAGCGAGGCAGGTAATCCCGCGGCATAACGTTGCGTTAAGCAGCCGGTGACTACCAGGAAGCGGCATGCCCCGGTCTTTTTCATAGCCGCCGCCTCAAGAATGGTATCGATGGATTCCCGGCGTGCGTCATCAATAAAGGCGCAGGTATTCACCAACAGGATATCGGCGGCAGCGATATCGTCGACAAACCGGTATCCCTCCGCGCGTAGGCGGGCACACATATGTTCGGTATCCACCAGATTCTTGGCACACCCAAGGCTGATGATTCCGATTGAGTAAGCGGATGGCGACATGGGCGGCAACAACTATCGGTAGTAAGGCGGCGGTGGTTCGTGCGTTAATTCCATAAAATCATGGTCGGTAAATCCCTCGGCGGCAGCGGGCGGCGTCACGCCGGTATCGTCCGCCATGCGTGAATTTCGCCGTATAACCGCGCCCAAGATAATGATCAGGATCAACAGCAGGATGGTAATGACAACCACGGCCGCATGCAGCCGGTAGGGTCCCCGGATGGCATGGTGCAGGCGTTCATGCCAAGGCAGCCGGGCTGCGGTTGCCGGTTCAATATCGTCTTCGGGTGGCCGGTTGCGGACTGCCTTTTTCGGCGGCGCGACAATGGATTTTATGCGGTCAATGATCTGTTTGCGCCAGGCGGCAACAGGGATGCGTCGTATCCGCTGGGCGACATCATGACCGGTGTCAAGCACCGTCTTCCTGAGGCGCGACCACGCAAGCGCGAGTTTATGTTCACGCAAGGCTTTGGTTTTTGGCGCTTCGGTTTGCAACGATTGTACCGGTTTGGTCCGGCGCGGCACCGGTGTCTCGGTCGGCGTATGGCGCTGATTTTCGTAGGCCGACAATAGTGCCGCCGTGTCCAAGCCGAGATATTCGCCGTATATTCTGATAAAACCTTTGGCATAAATCGGGGCATGGGTACGCCGCAAACGATTTTGTTCAAGATCTTCGATGATTTGGACCTTGATACGTGTGGCGGCGGCCGCGTCGGATGGCGTGACCCCTTTTCTTTCACGGGCTTCGCGCAATGTATCGCCAAAAGATTTCATGGCTCTTCTCCCCCTGTCTCCGGCGGTTCGGTATCGGGCGAATTGTCGGGTATATCGCCGTCGAGATCAATCAGTATTTCCCGCGGATCGGATCCGCGTGGCGGTCCGATCATGCCGCGTTCCTCGAGCAAGTCCATGATCCTGGCGGCGCGTGTGTAGCCGATCCGTAACCGTCGTTGCAGCGACGATGTCGACGCGCGATGTGTTTCGCGGATGATCTGGATGGATGCTTCGACTAATTCTTCGTCTTCATCGCCGTTGCCGCCGCCGTTGCCGCCGCCACTGCCCGAGGATGAATCGGTGCGGGCATTTTGTATTTTCTCATGTATCCCCGGTTCGTAACTTGGTTCAGCCTGGCTTTTGGCCCATTCGACAATGCGATGAATTTCGTCGTCCGACGTCATGGCGCCCTGTGCCCGTACCAGTTTACTGGTGCCGGGCGGCAGGAACAGCATATCGCCCCGTCCCAGCAGTTTATCGGCGCCGTTGGCGTCCAGAATGGTGCGGCTATCGACTTTCTGGGCAACTTGGAAGGCGATACGCCCGGGGAAATTCGCCTTGATCGTGCCGGTAATAACGTTGACCGACGGCCGTTGTGTGGCGATGATCATGTGAATGCCGACGGCACGCGATAATTGTGCCAGCCGTGCAATCGAGTTTTCGATTTCCGCCTGGGAGGTCAAGATCAAATCGGCCAGTTCGTCAATAATCACCACTATATAAGGAAGACGTTCCGGTGGCTCATGGGTTTCTTCGGCGGACGATAAATCGTCGAATAATTCCGTCTGCTGTTCGATCGGCCGGCTGTTGTATCCGGCAATGTTGCGAACACCCACTTTTGCGAAAATCTTGTAGCGCCGTTCCATCTCGTTGATTGCCCAGCGCAGTGCGATGGAAACTTTTTTCGGATCGGTAATAACGGGAATCACAAGGTGTGGTAATTTGTTGTAAATGGAAAACTCGACAATCTTTGGATCCACCAGAATCAGGCGTAATTCGTCGGGCCGTTTCGCCATCAATAAACCGGCCAGGATGGTGTTCATGCAAACGGTTTTTCCCGAACCGGTGGCGCCGGCGATCAGCAGGTGAGGCATGGTTGCCAGGTCGGCCAGCATATCGGCGCCGCCGACATCCTGGCCCAGCACAATCGGTACTTGGACGTTGCGGTCTCTCCAAACGTCTGATTCAATCATTTGGCGTAAAAACACTTTCGAGGCGCTCTCGTTGGGGACTTCGATGCCGACGACGCCCTTGCCGGGGATCGGCGCCTGGACGCGGACGCTGGTGGCTTTCAGCGATAGGGCCAGGTTGTTGCTCAGACCGCCGATCCGTTCGACCCTGACACCGGCTGCCGGCAACAGTTCGTACCGGGTAACGACCGGTCCCTGCTCGACATTTGTGACCTCGCATTCGATGTTGAATTCCGCAAGTGTTTCCTTGATTACGCGCGCTGTGGTTCCCGTGTCGTTCACCAAACCGCGCCGGTCGCTGGTCGGCAGAGGGTCCAACAGGTCGATGTCCGGTAACCGGTATCCGCCGGCGTTTGAAGCAGGCGTTTCCGCTCCGGCCGATTGCGCCATGGTGCCGATGTCGCGGCGATCCGTCTGTTTTTCGCGGGCCGGGGCTTGTGCGGATGCCGGTTTACGTTCCGTCTTGATAGTATTTCGCGGCGATGCCGACGGCGGCGCGAGGGGCGGGCCGGCCGGTTTCGTGTTTGCGAGGCTCGGTTTTGCAATGCGCGGTTGCGAGCGGGGATAACTTGTCGCGGTTGCCATGGCGGCTGCCGTACCGCGCCGTTGCCGGAAACGTTGCATCATAAGTATGCCGGCATGGCTTATCCGGTATGCAGATTGTGCCAGCCAGGCGCCCGCCGACTGGAGTCCGGCAAACAGAGGGCGTAAACCGCAGAAGGCGGCCAGTGTCGCAGTCAGTGCGGCTGCCAGCAGAATGCGCGTACCCCATACGCCGAACACGGAAATCAGTGAATTGACGAGACCGCCCATCAGGACGCCGCCGGAAGAGTTCCCGATGTTCAGATGCCGGTTGAGACCGTTAAACCATGTTGCGCTCATCTCCAGCCAGCCGGCGATCAACCAGATTCCGAGCATACTCCAGAGTGCCGCTGACCTTAAACGCCGTTTCGATTGCGCAAAAAAAAGCGAGTAGACGCCCAAACCGAAGCACCACAGGGGCAATAGATAAGCGCCTAACCCCAAGGCGTTGAAAAGCGTAAAACCGGTCCACGCACCCGTTGGACCCACGAAGTTGGCCGGCGGTATTTGCGGTGGCGCATGCAAACGAGATATATCGCGCCAGTCATAGGAAAACAGGCTTAAACTCAACAGGATTCCACCCGCCAAAAACAATATCCCTCCCACTTCGGAGAAACTGCCGGAAGTATTTTCCTGTCGTGATGCCATGAACGCGACTAGTGTTGCATGTTCCCGCCGCCCATCATAAGCGCCATCATCCCGGCGACGATACGGTCGATGTCTTCCACGGTCTTGGCCTGCTCGATTTGCGATAGAATACCGTCTGCCATACCCAGCATCATCGCGGCCATTTGTTTCTGTTGCTGTCCTTTGGGAGTTGACATATCCATCGCCGCGATATTCCGGCGCATCTCGCTCATCGACTCCTGCCAGCCGTCCGCCATTTCAGCGGGTATCCAGCGACCGTCGATGCGCACCAGATCAATGTCTTCGGTCTCGTCGCCGACAATCGTCCGCACCGTTGCGGTGTTCTCGTCCGCATTCAATAATTCGACGGTAGCCGTGCGTGCCGAAGCCCATAAATCCGTCCGGTCTCCCGTATCGGGCGCTGCCCCGGCCACCTTTTCCAGCGCCGCCATCAAGGCATGGCCGTCCGTGGCCAATAATTGGCGTAAATTACCCTGTTGCAGCCGTTCCAGATCGCTGATGCCGCTGGCGGCCAAGTGTCCGGTCATGGCGCTCAACGCTTTGATCCCGTCTTTCAAACTCCGCGGATCATCGGTGGCCGGAATGTGCTTGATGAGTACAGTTGTCAGAAGATCCTGTTGACGCATCAAGACGCGCGAAAACTTACCGATCAGATTCCGTGCCTGATTCCACGTCTCGACGTCAGCGTTTTGGGCGATGGCGACAACGATGTTCTCGATGTCATTCTGGTAGGATGCCGGCAGCAAGTCGAAAATCATTTCAGGCCGGTTTCGATCGGCGGCGCTGAATGCTTGCTGTACGGTTTCCGTGGGGGTCAACGCGTCTTGTTGGGCAACGGTGTCGCCGTGCGGCATAAATCCTAAAACCAGTATTATGGCGATAAAACCGCCACACCGTCGGGTAACTGAATATTTCATAATTACTAACGCCTTTCGCTTTTTTGGATCATTGATCCCGCTTTTGTCGCCAAACCCTTTAAGTGCCGGCAGCATTAATTGCCAACACCCGTTAACAGTGAAGCAAACCGCGGCCGGAATGTCAAGCCGCTGTGGAGTGCTGCGGCGCATATCACTATGCGCCCTGGAGTGCGGAGACCTGGCGCCGCTGTCAAGGGCGGGACCTGGCCCGCCCCGACAAAAAGCTGAAGTGGTTGCGGATTGCTAAAACGTTTGCCGCGCCGGGTCGCGGCAGTTAACAGAGGCGCCAGGTCGCCGCAGTCCACAGCGCCGCGTCGCGGCGCGGATTTAAGAAGATCAGCCGCTTATGGCCAAACTTCAGGGACAACCCCTCGCATTTAGTGAAATCGTTACGGCCTGAACTGAACCCTGGTACCTGAACGGTTACCCTTTTTCGATCACAAACCTGGCGGGGAAAAGGGTGCGAATGACAGGTGGCTGTTTTAGGTCGGCTTGCCGGATAAGTTGCGCCAGCTCGGCAGACGTGAATCCGCGCCGGATCGAAGCCAGCCCGTCTTCCAACAGGAAACTGCCGTGGCTTACAGGGGCGATGAACAGGGCGAATAACAGCGCCGCGGACCGGCTGCGCAGGATGTCACTGATTATATAGTATTTGACGCCGGCACGCTCGATCCGTTGCAAGAATTCACGGCATAAACCATCGGACAAATGATGAAATAGATGGTTGGCAAACACAAAGTCGGGCCGGTTCCATGCGTCGGTATCCATCGCATCGGCCTGTACCATCTCGATTTCCGGGTAATTCCTGTTGGCTTGCGACGCATAGCGGACAACACGCGGGTCGCGATCAATCGCCATGATCTTTAGATGTAATCCTTCGCGGCGTGTTTGCCGGATCAGCCAACGGTCGATGTCGCATCCTCCTGCACCGATATCCGCCAGCCGGTATTCCCTGTCTGGATCGCGACGTATCGTTCGCAGTACGCCACGCGTCAAAAGGCACGGATAACGTGTCACTAACCGGTTGAGGATACGAAAACGCTGCAAGGTACGATAAAGTTGCGGTTCCGGACAGTCCGGCCGGTCCATGTGCTCGATTTGCGCGCTGCGGCGCCTCCAATCGGTATGAGATTCTGTTTTCATCTGTTCTCCAAGGACGCCGTCATTCCGTATGCGACACATTATACGGATGCCGTTCGCACCGCAATGTTCGCTCAAGGATTCCGCAGCAGCCGAACCGCCTCGATCATGCCTCCGAAAAACAGTTGTGAGTGTTCCACCTCGAATCCGGCCGCCCGGAATTGTGATGCCAGTGCATGACGGTCGGGATACAGCGTAAGACTGTCAGCGATATAGCCGTAGATATTGGGGTTGCGATGCAACAACAAACCCCAGTAGCCACCCCACGATTTCAGTAACCGGTATTGCCATAGCTGAACACGACGACTATCGGATTTGGAAAAGTCCAGAAACACCGCATGCCCGCCCGGCCGCAGAACGCGCCGGACTTCCGCAAGCGCTCCGGATAAGCTGCCCGCATTGCGTAAAGCATATCCACCGGCAACGATGTCAATGGATGCATCCGGTTGCCCGGTACATTCCATGTCGCCCAGAATAAATTGTGCGCGCGTTCCGGCACAAGCGGATCGTGCCCTTTCGATCATTGCCGCCGTGCGGTCGATCCCGATAACGCTGCCATCCGGATACCGGCACAGCAAACGACGGGCAAGGTCTCCGGTGCCGCAAGCCAGGTCGAGACAAACCGGCGCCGGCGCCGGCGGCAGCATGGCGATTAAACGATCTTTCCAAATCCGGTCCCGCCCGAATGAAAGCAGGCGGGTAATGGTATCGTAACGCGGCGCAACCTCGGTAAACAGGCGCGTATTGAAAGTCCGTTTGCGATGGGGATCGTTCAGATGCGTCTTTGGTTCAAGTGCGAACATGCTGCTCATTGCTGGACCAAATCAGAATAAGGGTTGCGGTTAATACTGGTCCGGAGCCGGTGGTCCGGGTGCTATCAGTCTCTTTTGTAACGCATGCAGCACGGGGTCGGTTCCTTCCGGAATCGTCCACATGGAAAACAATGCAGCCAAACGTTCCGTGGCCGCCGGAAACGACAGGGCCCCGCGCACTATCCATGAACGTAATCCGGAAGCGCCGCGTCCGCGCCGCGTTCCGATCCACATCGAACATGCCGCACGCCGCGCTGCGTGCCGGAAAGCAAGTCGCCTGTCGCGCTCGAAACCGGCCAATAAACGTTCATAGCCGTTTAGTTGACCTGTCGCGGCAACCAGCACGGCGGCGAAATGCCAGGCATCGGCCAAACCGGTGTTCATGCCTTGTCCGCCGATCGGGCTCATCACATGGGCCGCATCACCGCACAACGCGATCCGCCCCTTGACGTATCGCCGCACGAGCCGGCGTTGCGGGGTAAACCGGCTCGAATCAAGCAAATCCGCTTCCCGTAACCGGACGGCGGCAATTTTACGGACGCGCCGGCAAAGCTGCGCACCGGTCGTTTCTGTTCGGTCGTCAGAATCCGCAAGAGCCACCCAGCGACGCCGGCCTGAGGGTAAAGGGAACGATTCCAGCGATCCGCCGGGCGTGAAGAACAGGTGGGCGACATTTCCCCAGCCGGTTTCGTCCCCGGCATCGCCCATAACGAAGGACATCCCGTAAGGCTTGACGGGAGTATCCACACCCAGCAGACCCCGCAAACTTCCATGCGCACCATCGCAAACGGCAAAAAATCCGCAGCGTATCTTTTCGCAGTGGCCACCACGGGCCGGACAGATATCCGCAACTGTCTCGCTGGAGGATTGATCGATCTTTTCGACACGCATGCCGGTTGCGAAGGTAACATTCGGCAATGCTCGCAAGCGTTGCCACAGGATACTCACGAGCGTTGACTGCGGCAAGGTTACGATGTAGTCATGAGGTCCGGGAAGGGTCGCAAAAGACAACCTTCCCAGTTCGCGCTTTGCGTCATGCACAACCGCGCACTGCACCGCGGTTCCCTCCCGGATGATCCGAGCGTCCAACCCGATCGCCGCGAAGCGACGCAGACTGACGGGCATGATCCCGATGGCCATCGAGCGGTCCGGCGGTTTTTCACGTTGTTCAAAGACGCGCACACGCAACCCGGCGGATCCCAGGAGGCAGGCAAGAAAGGAGCCGACCGGACCGGCGCCTGCAATTGCAACATCCGTCGTAAGATAGCGTTGCGATTTCATAAGGGTGTTCCGCCAAATTCCACCAGCGCGGCAAACGCTGAAAAACCCGCCCCGAACGCCAGTAAGACCCCCAAATCACCCGGTTCGGGATTCCCGTCGCGCAAGATGTTGTCCAGTGCAAACAATACCGACGGCGATGACATATTGCCATACGAACGAAACACTGATTCGGAAAAGCGTAAATCGTCGGCTTCAAGTCCGAGCTTCTTTCCCACCTGATCCAGTACGGCCGTGCCCCCGGGATGGATCGCCCACCATCGGATATCCGAACGGTTTAACCGGTGCTGACCCAGCAATTTCAACAATGCCTGCTCGGCAAGATTGGCGCCGATAACCGGGACTTTAACCGTCAGATGATTGCGTAATCTGCCGTTTACCTGTCGATACCGCAACTGTTCGCGATGTTTTGGCTGGAGTACTGATGAAAAACCCAGCATGGTTGCCGCCGCCGTGCCGCCGCTTTGCGGCGCCTGTCCGGAAGTCAGCACCGCCGCCGCGGCGCCATCGCCGAAAATACAGTTGCTGACAATCAATCCCGGATCCGAACCCATGAACAAGGTTGCCGAGCAAATTTCAACGGCAATACTCAGTACCGGTCGTGCGCCGTCGATCAACAACAATCCGGCTGCGCATTCGAGATTCGGCAGTGCGGCGCCACAACCCATGCCCACCAGGTCCATTACTCGCAAATCGGATTCCAGGCCCAAATCTTCGGCCAGATACGATGATAGTCCCGGACACAGATATCCAGTACAGGTATTGACTACCAGACCGCCAATCTCTGCGGGAACGAATCCCGACCGGTTCAATGCCCGGCGCGCCGCCTTGACGGCGATACGACGCGCATGCCTTAAATAACGCGCATTCAGTTTGTCGGGATCGGTTTCGGCAGCTTCCCCAGTCGAGTCCATACCGATATAACGGCCCTTTACCGGTCCATCCAGTAACAGCCGCCGGTACAGAGCCTGGTCCGCCGGCGCAAGATCGAATCGGCCGGCATAATACGCATAGGCTTCCGCCTGACTCACATATAATGACGGATTAGCCGTCGCCAACGCTGCAAGGCGGCACGAACCAACCCGAAGCGTCGCGGTGCCGAAGTCAGCCACGGTCTCTCTTGTAAAGCGGCGGGGAAGATGTGACATGTAATCAAAACCCCGTATCCTGTCCCAAAAATTTTGTGCGTGGTTCTTCACTAAATTGCTTGCATCCCCGTTTACTTGAAAATTCTGCAAAATCAAGGAGTGTGTTATACCAATGAAACCGAAATGTCAACATCTAAGGCGGGCTTCGCCCGCAACCCAGAGGTCAGAGGTCAGAAGTCAGAGGTCAGATTTTTCTTTGCTGACCTCTGACCTCCGACCTCTGACCTCTTGCCCGACACCATCCATGGCTCCGC
>PWZG01000047.1 GCA_003567575.1 PVC group bacterium
ACTCGATCTTGTGCATCGGGCCGCCGTATCCGTAATCCATGCTGCGTGAAATATCCAGCATAATCGTGCATCGTGCGCTGACCTCCTTGTAGGCCTGGCGTATGACCAGCCGGTCGGTTCGGGCGTAGACCGCCCAGTCGATCCGGTTAAGCGGGTCGCCGGAATAATAGTCGCGATATTCCGCGAATTCGACACTGGCTCCGAGGACATCGGAATGATGTTGACTCTGACGCATACCGGACATCGGTCGCCGCACTTCAATGGATGCCTGTTGCAACCTGGTTGCCAACCAGGCCGGTAAATATTGATAGGTCTCTTTCAATGCGATCGGTCAATCCACTTCCGGGACGGCGCCGAGTAGCTCGCGAATGATGGCATCGGTGTCCAGTCCTTCGCTGGTCGCCGCGAAATTCAACAGTATCCGGTGACGCATGGCCGGCAAAATAAAGCGCCGCACATCCTCGCAGGCTACATCGGTTCGTCCATTCAATACGGCGTTTGCCTTGACGGCGCCAAGCAGTGCCTGACCCGCCCGCGGACTGCATCCCATGGTTACGTATTTCCCGATAAAATCCGGTGCGCTTCCGTCTTCCGGCCGGGTTGCGCGCATTAAACGGGTCACGTAATCGACCACGTGATCGCTAACCGGCACTTTCCAGATAAGGGACCGCACGCGAAGCACGGTCTCTCGGTCCACGATGGGGCGTAGCGCCGGAACCGCGCCACGGGTGGTTGTCGTCAGAATGCGGTGCTCTTCAGCTTTCGAGGAATATCCCATTTTCACCATGAACATGAAGCGGTCGAGCTGGGCTTCCGGCAGAACATAGGTACCCTCATGTTCCACCGGATTCTGGGTTGCCAGCACGACAAAAGGATCCGGCAGCCGATATATCTCGCGTCCGGCCGTGACCTGTTCCTCCTGCATGGCCTCGAGCAGGGCCGCCTGCGTCTTGGGTGGTGTGCGGTTGATTTCATCCGCTAACAGGATATGGGTAAAAACCGGACCTTTCTGGTATCGGAAACAACGTCCGCCTGTTGCGGGATCCTCCTCCAGAATGTGGGCGCCGGTAATGTCCGTCGGCATCAGGTCGGGCGTAAATTGAATCCGCTGAAATTCAAGCGACAGGGTTTCCGCCAGTTTGCGGACCATCAGTGTTTTAGCCAGGCCGGGAACCGCAAGCAGTACGCAATGGCCGCCGGCAAAAATAGCGACAAGCAATTCCTCGAGCACCTCTTCCCGGCCAACAACCACTCGGCCGATTTCCGTCATCAACCGTTCGCGCAGTTTCCCGAATGAGTTTATCTGTTCAAGAATTGTCGCATCGTTAAAATCGTTTTTCGGATCGGTCACGCGTTTATTCCATCAATTTATGGTTTCGTTTTATCGCAGCATTGAATACGCCACGATATTCAAGCCGAGCCGTTGCGCGGAAGCGTTCTCGTATCCGCGCATGAGCGGAAAATGTGTATTAAGCCAGCCTGCTTCGAGATCGTAAGGGCTGTATACGACGCACAATTCACCCTGATAGTGCATACCAAGCAACAGGGGACGCCCGCCCAGATCGGGTTGCTGGCGACGAAGCGCCGACGTGTACTGGATATCATCCGCCGGCGCGATCAGATGAAACAGTTTATGATCCGCCGGCAGCGGCGCGAGTGTTTCGCCCGGCAGTAAACGTTCCAATTCGTCAATCGCCGACTGGTGGAACCGGCTCAAGCCAAGACCGTTATTAACCAGCAGAAAACCACCCCTGGCCAGATAGTCCCGCAGAATCTGTCGTTGTGCATCGCTAAATGTGAACGTATCCAGACCCGTCAGGTAAAGAAACGGGAATCCCGACAGATCATCGACGCCGATATCGACGGCCTGCCGTTTCATATGTACCTTAATAGTGAATTGATGCCGTACCCTATGGAGTAGCGATGCCGCGGCGCCGGGATGCGTATTCCAGGATCCTTCATGCCGGATCTGCGCAAAGACAAACTGATCGCTCGGTGGACGCGTGTCGGCGGCCGTGAATACTTCCGGACGGCCTTGCACTTCTCCGACATCCGCGTAACCGACGGCATAACCGGCAATGTTGACCCCGAGCCGGATGGCCGAATCCGAGCACATATACCTTGGCTCAAGGCCGCGTCCCCGCAAGTGCTGGAACACGTCCTGTTCCCCGGTCAATCCGGTTCCCATACCGTAGGGCAACAGCAGTACACCGATCCGGGCGCCGATATAGATTCCCATCAGATGCGGGTGGCCATCGTCAGGTTGACCCGGATACCGTAATGCATCGATCGTATGGAAAGTATGCAGGATCGGATGGTCTTCTGGAATCACCCGGAAAGGATTATCGGGGAATATGTCTAAAAATGTCTCTTTGGCTGATACGGTGAAATGCGGCGACCCATAGACGGAGTCAAGAATCACCATACCGCCCTTGAGCACATACTGACGCAAGGCATCCTGATGGGAACGATGCAATCGCAGGCGTCGCACGCCGCTGAAAAACAATACCGGCATGCGCCGCGGATCGAAACTGAATTCATCCAAATGTACATTGCTCCAGTGATAGCGTTGTCCCAGTGAACGTGCGCGTTCCATCAGCCTGGCAACATCGCCGGGCGCCAGATTCCAATCGTCCACTTCCATGGCGCCGCCGGCCGGATCGGTCAGAACCGCGGATTCTCCCCAGATTACCTTGCCGACCAGGTAATCCGGTTCAGGTGGTTTCTTGCGTTCGGACTGGCGCTGGGGAACGACAGGCGCCGCATTGCCGGTCATGCTCTCCGCGGCGGAAATGGTTTTCGGTGGATCATCATGGGTTTCAGGCGATAACCGGATCAACCAGTCATCCTCGGAGCCTGTTCCCCATGCTACGGTGTGGGCGAACATAACAACGACTGCCAGGCAAGCAATATTGATCTTACTGGATGATAAGCGTTTCACTGTACAAAGGTCGCAAAGGCGGTCATCTGGTTCGGCGTCATTCACTCAACATACTTTACCCCTTGGCTGTGCAGATGTCAATTGCTTCTGCACAAC
>PWZG01000155.1 GCA_003567575.1 PVC group bacterium
CTTTTCTTGAAATCATTCTGCCCTAACTCTTCAAAATGCTTGCCGATCCGCTGGGTCCGCCTGATATAGGCACAGAATGATTAAGGACAGAATAATTTTCGGAAAAGAAGTAAAGTTTGCCGCAATGTTGTGTCTGTATTCTCTTGAAATGATTCTGCCCAAAATGATTCTGCCACAACTCTTCAAAATCCGTGCTCGGCCCGCTGAGACAAAATTGGCGCCAGGCAGCTTTTGCAAAGCGTGCGACATCATGACATGCTTGATGCTCGGAATTGACCTATATTCACGTAACGCGCTTGGTTTCAGTAACCATCGAAAATCGAAAATCAACAATCCGCAAATCCGGGTCTGATTTTCGCGATTGTTTATGTCGGTCGGAAATGGTAGACTCCGTTTCTAGCTCGATTTGTGTCGACGGCAAATCTTTGCTAACGGACAGGATTTCAAGATGCCAATCAATCATACTGATTTAGCGACGGTTACTGCCAACAGGCGCCGTGTCCCCCCTCCGACTACACGGAACACGGGTCATTCCGTCCCAAAAGCACCGACATTGGCTGATCGGATGGGGGTAACGGTTCACGAATCGCCGCTACGATTCAAAATCCGTCGATTGATGCGTTTATACCGTGCGCCCACATCCTGTTCGATCGAGGATTGGCTGATTGAACTGGCCAACCGGCGCGGGGCGAGGGTTGTTTTCCGACCGGATTCAATGCCGCCGACCGTGCGTTTTCCGGGATCGGAAGAACTAACTGAAGAAGAATTGGTTGTGGCGCTCTGTCAAATGAATTGCCTTGACCGGCCCCAAATGTTACGACTGGCAGCGCAGATGATATCGCGCAACGAATGCGATTCGGGAAAACTCTTACGGTTAATGCGCATGGAACGCGCAACGCGTGTTTTTAAACAACTGGCGAAACAGGCGCTGAAAGTAGATTCCGCCCATCCAGCCTGGCTGGCTTTACAAAATGCGTTGCGCAACGAGCGAGAACTAAGCCAACCTCTTTTGCACTGGACGCGATTGGCTGAACCGCTGTTCGCTCCCCGAACAGCCAACCCGATCGGTTGGAAACTGGTTTCATGACCCAAAAAACCATGAATGCGATCACGATTCTGCGTGCGTTGGACAAGCGTCTCGACACGGCGGTTGAATTGACCCTTTACGGGAGGGCCGCAATCCAACTCGGGTATCGAAATCCGCCTGACGATGTCTTGTTGAGTTTGGATGTGGATGCCGTATTCTGGATCGGTCAAGCGGAGCAACTCAACGAACAAACCAATTTCTGGGAAGCCGTTGAAGACGTAAATCGTGGTTTAAGCAATGACGGACTTTATATCAGTCATTTTTTCACTGAGGATATGGTGATTTTGCGTGAATGTTGGAAAGAAACTCGCAAAGCCATCGATGCCAAGTTCAACCGATTGAAGCTTTACCGTCTTTCCGATATCGATTTGCTCTTAAGCAAGCTCATGCGTGATGATCCACAAGATCTGCAAGATGCTTTGTTCATCGTGCGGACCGCGAAATTGACACCAGGCGATATCCGGCAGGCATTGCGGGATGCCCGTCTGCCATCGGTTCCCGAAGTTGCCGAGCAATTTCAAGCCGCTTCAGACAGGCTTTTGACACATTTCAACCGATAAATGGTCTGTCGCTGATTTTGAGTAATGCGTGTCGGGTGTCGAGTGTGTCGGGGGCGTGGATGAATCAATTATCCGTCTAATTCGGCCTTCAGTCTTCGGTCTAAGGCGGGCTTCGCCCGCAACCCAGAGGTCAGAGGTCAGAAGTCAGATTTTTCTTTGCTGACCTCTGACCTCCGACATCTGACCTCTTGCCCGACACCATCCATGGCTCCGCGTCATTTTTCTTGTTTTTTTACGCAACCATGCTTGAATAAGGCACTAATGTCTAAGGTCTAAGGTCTTCCATTCCGTCTTCAGTCTGATCCCAACCCACAAATTGTCTGTCCCTAATTCAATTCGAGCAAGTAGGTTCACAAGACAACCAGGGTTTGCGGATCTTTAAGCGAAAAGCGGTCGCCGGTTTTCGGGCATTCAAACAGATTCTTGTCGATTTCCCGCATGGAATAGCCTTGCGGGCTCATCCAGCCCGATTGTCTGGCAGGACAGCCTTTCATGAGCGCATAAGCGGGAACATTTACGGTGACCACCGCGCCGGCGCCGATGAAGGCGTAGGCGCCAACTTCAGTGCCGCACAGGATGGTGGCGTTGGCGCCGATGGTGGCGCCTTTGCGAATGATCGTCTCGCGGAATTCATCCTTACGTTCGATAAATGCCCTCGGGTTGATCACGTTGGTCAGAACACAGGATGGTCCCAGAAAAACATCGTCTTCGACGGTAATTCCTTTGTAAAGGGAGACATTATTCTGGATTTTAACGCCGTTGCCGACGCTGACGCCGGCGCCGACGAAAACATTTTGTCCCAGAATACAGCGTTCGCCGAGGGTCGCGCCGGACATGATATGACAGAAATGCCAGATACGGCTGCCGGCGCCGATGACAGCCCCGTCATCAACACAAGCCGTCTGATGTATGAATATGTTTGAATTAGACATTAGGCCCTTATTTCGGCATGTTTGCGCAAGTCAATAAATTATATTGGGTGTCGGTTGGTTGTCATCGTGACCGTGTGAATGAGAAGAATAAACTACGAAAGACGCGAAAGACACGAAATGAAGAAAGAATGAATTGTTCCTTTTCGCGTATTTAGCGCATTTCGTAGTTAACTCAAACATGATACCGAGGAGGTAGTGATGTGAAGAGGGATGGAACTACGAAAGACGCGAAATACGCGAAAGGAAGGATGAAACATCTTCGATGACTGATGGCGGTGATTTTCGTGGTTCTCTTCACGAGGGTGAGTGTAAGCTACTCGGCGAATCTCGGGGGATGACGAATCATCCGAAGGGCGAGCATAACAAAGGAGGAGAGGCGGATATGGACACGAATCGCATCGTATTCAAGGAAGAAAGCTATCGAATCATCGGAGCCTGTTTTGAGGTATACAAAGAGA
>PWZG01000413.1 GCA_003567575.1 PVC group bacterium
CGACGAGACTGAGGTTACGTACACGGTTCTTCATGGCAAGACTCCTTTGTTGAGGATGTTACTGAAACAAACATAAAGCAGTAAAACGTTCCGTTATGATGATGTGGCCTGTAATTATAGCATTCTTTATATCCATAATCTACAGAAACACGGCCGAGCCCCATGATTCCGCCACATAGACTTCCGGCGCGTTATCGGCGCGCACCTCGACGCCGCCACACAGGAATTCCTTTCCGTCCTGGGTGCCCCAATGGCATTGAATGCAGGCGGTCAAACGCTCGCCGGAACGTGGCGCGCGCGTGCCGTGCAACGCGGTCCATGGGATCCGGTACGTGAACGTATATCCCTTACCGTCGGCACGCGCTTTGTAAACGCCCTCTACGCCCCGGGGATTGACGCGGGCCGTTGCCGCATCCGTGCCCGGGATGACGCAACAACCGGCCGCGCGTTCCGGGGTCGAGTACCAGAGACGGATATCGTTGATCGGCGCGTCCCCATCATCCGACGGCACATCGGTTACGGGCTGCAAGTGTATTTGCAGCGCATCGGTATCCCAGGACTTTCGCATATCCCCGTCAAACGCCAGGGCATTCCGCATGGGATACGGATCGGCGACTTCGCCACCCACGTACAAGGCCTGGTCGTCATACATCAGGCTGATATTCGCGTAACAATAATCGCCAAACTGGTCCGGGGTACGGATCGTGACCGCATGTTCCCGGTTCCATTGGTCCGGATCGCCGTCAAGCGGCGGCGGTTCCTTCGCGCGCGGCACGTGAATCTCCGAACACGATGCCTCGGTATGATACGTCGGCGACGGCGGATCAACCACCTCGCCCGCCGTCACATCCAGCTCGGTTGAACTGAAGCGCAAGGCAAACAGATCGGCATCGTGCATCACGAACCGCAACCGTACCGGTCGTCCGATCAGCGCCGCAAGATCGCCGCCGTCTTTCCAACGCACGCCGGCATCCAGCGCATCGCCAAACAGCGGGTTCATGTCATTCAGGCCGAAACCGTCCAACACCTTGCCGCCGGCATCCTGGATTTCCACCCGGATCGAACCGGCGGCCGAGGTGGCGTAGTTCAAACGCAGGCAACGGCCGTCGAAAACGAGCGGTTTGGTGACGAATTCCCCGCCCTGATAATCCGCGTGCATCGACACAAACCCGTGCGGCCGCACCGCCAGCCGGCGTAAACGGCCCGGAACATCGGGCTGCATGTAATGTTCGCTGACATACATACTCCATTCCGTTGCGCTGGTCGGCACAATCCCCCAGACGGGGTAATTGTTGCGTTGTCTCCAATTGCGCGCATCCAATCCGGGTCGGATCCAGGCATCGCGATAACGGGTCCAATGCACCCCGTCGCGGCCGGCCATCAACAGGCCGTCGTTACAACCCGGGGTCTTCGGCGGGGACTCGTCGCCATGCCGGATCCAGCGCCGTTGCGTGTAACGGTTCGGGAACGAAAGATAAATATGCTCGGCGCCGGGACAGGGCAGCGTGGCATTGGTATACAATTGCACGTCCTGTTCGTCGTCGGCGTACCTGTTTTCGACCGGTTCGCTCCAGTGGATGAAATCGTCCGATCCCGCCGATTGGATACAACGGATACGGGTCAACCCTTCCGCGGTCTCGCGGTTGACCCAGACGCGGGTATAACTGCGGTAGCAACCGGCCACGGCATCCCAAAAAGCTGTATTGACGGTATCGAACGCGCCGGAATATTTAAGGGGCGCATCCCGCAACAAGCGCCAGCGGATGCCGTCCGGGGACGCCATGGCATAAAGCTGTCCCGCGCTGGACTGCAATCCCTTGTAGCGGGCGGACGGATCGCAGTCCGGATTTGTATCGAGAAACGGAGGCGGGACGCCGGGACGACCGGCGGACACCAGATTGTTGGCGGTCGATCCCGCAAACGACGTCAACCCGAGATTCGGACGGACAAAGGTTTTCCCGCCGTCATGACTTTCGGCCAACGCGATGAGCGTAACGCGATCGAGTTTGGTGTTTCCCTGGATCGCCGCCCGGTAATAAAGCCGTACGGTATCGCCCTCCGTCACGACGGATTGAGGAAACGCGCTGCCGCTTTCCCATGGGGCATCGAACACGAAGGCCTCGCGCCGTTCGGGATGCTTGAGATCGAACCGGACATCGCGGGTCCGGTCGATCAGATAATCATCGACAAACAGTTCACGGCGGGTTCCCACATTTATCGCTTGCATGATACTTATCTCCTAATGGCTTCGCCAACCCTCACCCCGGCCCTCTCCCAGAGGGAGAGGGAGATCACGCGAGTGAACGGCTTACGGTTTTCTTGTTTTTTATGGCGGTTTCGTGTGTTTAAGGCACTAAAGCGATTGTGCGGAAACTGAGTGGAAGACATGACTTTATTCATTATTAAAGGCCTGAACCCTGAACCTCGGGCGTGGCGGTCAGTTGCCAGAACCGGCGTTTGACGCAGTTGCTGGAATCAGACACCAAGCTGGTCGGGATCGTCCAACGGATCGAGAAACGCCTGGAGAAGGATCAAGCATGAACGATCCGGTAATTACTATTCTAAGGCCTGATGAGTGACCCCGTGGCGCTGACGTACAGCAAGGGATTCATGGTTTCCAGCACGGCTGCGAAAATGCCGTCTGTGCAAGCGAAGATGGACGGTTAAGCCGATCGATCTTGCTCGAACCATGCGGGATGAAAAGGATTTGTTGAAAGCCGGCGAGGTGATTTGAATGAGAGGCGCAAAAACCGCGTATCAGACCGATACCCGGTATTGCGCCAGCCATACCTCAACATGCCGGATCGTGGCATCGCGCGCATGGCGATTGCCCCGGGCTTTCAGTTCGGCGCAATGCCAGCATCCATCCGCGCCGCGGTGGATCATCAGGGTTGCCCGCTCCGGCGCCATGACCCGGTAAATATAATCTTGGCCGCGTTTAACCCGCTTCGAGTAACTCCCCACGCAATTCATTTGCAACCGCCCTTCCGAACGGAGTTGTGCCTCGCTGGTAAGCGGCACGATATCCCGCGTGCC
>PWZG01000167.1 GCA_003567575.1 PVC group bacterium
CACATTTTCGCAGAAACAATCCGTGGGCAACCGAGCCCTGTGCCTCGCGTCCGGGCAGGTTACGGCCGATTTCTTCAAAGGTGTCTACAAAGGTTGCCGAGGTAAGGTTCCACGGCGCTTCCAGCGCATAGGCGGCCACGTTGGCCGATCTTCGTCCGACCACATACAGCATGGTGCCATCGGATTTGAAATCGATACCGCGCGTGTCTTCCGTTTCGCCGCTGACATCGAGGGTCGCGCTGCCTTGCGATGCGTCAACGACCGTCCATGCGTTCTCCGGCAACGCAGTCGATACGGATGCCGGCGCGGCCTCTTGCGCGGGCCGGCCCGCGAATTGCCCGAAGGTATCCCAGGCAGCAACACATCCCGTAAACAGTAAAAACAAAGCCGCGACGGATATCCGGATGGCGGGAACACCCCGCCCAATGCAAACACCCGGGCTTCCGTCATCGTCGTGATGTGTATCGACAAACAACTCGCGCCTGGATCCGAGATTCATGGCAGACAGTCTGCTCATCATCTTTCTCCTTTTTCGTTATTTTATAGCTGCACCGCTCCGCCATCGATAATTGTCCAGCCCTTGTCCACCAGAATCGTGCGTGCCGCCGCGCCCGCCTCGGAATAGCGCGAAGCACCAAAATCGAGGGTGACATCCGTCCGCACATCCTGGGCGGCCCAGGCGATCAAAACCGCATCGTATTCGGCGGTCGGCAGGGTAACGCCCCCCAGAAAACCGCCCCCGGATCTGACCGTGGAAACGTCCCATCCGGCAAGACCGCTCTGTTGAAACGGCGTACCCGCCAGCATTCCGCGAAGATCGATTGCCCGACCCAGATTCAGGTTCAACGGGTGATTGAACCGGGTGTTTTGCAGCATGGACCGCAAGGTTCCCGCCATCGGTAAACGCCAGCCTACCGGGTGACTGTAGGGCGTATTCCGCAGGAACTCGCGCAGATTGGTCACACCGTCCAAATCCCATTTTCCGATATTGGGATCGTTGAGTTTTTCGCAACCCGCAAACATGGATTCGCAGTCCCGCAAGCTGATGGGAATCTGTTCCGGCACGGATGTCAGGTTCAGCGCGCCGGCAAACGCCTCGCTCATATCGAGCAACCCAAGCCCGAAGCCTAATTCGCGGATTTCCGTCAGCATCGGAAGGGACGCGGGGTTGCGCATTTTTACGCCGGGAGCGCTGCCTGAAACCCGGATCACATACGTTCCGCTTTCCGCATACGTGTGTTCATACCCGGTCGAGCTGCCGGACCCACGGAGATCGCGATCAACGGTCCCGTCACCCCAGTCGATATCGATCCGCGAGGGATTGGCGGCATTCAAGTGAACAGTATTTCCGGGTCCCAGGCTCGTATCGATCACCAGCGCCATGCTGGCGTCCCCTACCGGATGATCTTCCACGCGAAGGCGTGTTTCGATCTGCGTAAGGCGGCCGTTGCTTTCGCTGAGCACGATCCCGCTGCCGTCCGGAAGCCAGGTCATTCCATAAAAATTGTTGGCGACTCCCGTGGTCACGCCGTCGATGAGACGGAGATCAAACCCGACGGCGGGATACGCCGTGGCAATATCCCAGGGTGTCCGTAATCCGAACTCCCAGATCGTGTACGAGCCGACCATCAATAAAAACATCCGGCGTCCATCGGGCGAGATCTCGATTCCCCGAACCGCGCTGTGAATGGGGGCGGGGATTTGATAAAACGTCTCGAATTGCATGGTGGTGATGTCCCAAGCGCTATCGAGATGATATTCAAAGAGTCGGCCTTTGCCCCGGCAATCCACGTATACACGGAGGCCGTCCTCGCGAAAATGCAGATCATGGCCGCGAACCATGCCATCGTCCGAAAGGTTGAACGTTGCAAAGGGTTGGGAATCGGCCGTTTCGATCGACCAGGGCGTGGCCACGGCGTGCGCGCGAAGATAGGTGCGCTGATAAATGAAAACGACTTCGCCGTCGGGGCGCCAGGATATGCCATGCGCAACACCGGAAGCCAGGCTCTCGTGTACGCCTTCCACCTGGGCGCCCGCAATGCTGTAGGGCGTCGCGCAGGCGAGTTGGAACACTTTATTGTTTCCCCGACTGACCTGGTAATACGTTGTGCCGTCGTCCTTCCAAAATCCCGCGCGGGCATCTTTGACTTCGGACGCGATCACGTCATGGCGGAAGACCAGCGGCTCGGGGTCCACCACCTGGACCGACCAAAAACCGGAAGTTTCGTGTTCGACGGCAAAGATCGCGCCGGCCAGCGCGAGCCATGCAATCCACGAAAGCAGGAAACTTTTACGCTTGAATGGTTTCATCAATCAATTCTCCCAATTTAGTCCGGTGCATCCGCACACTGGGATGGCGGGCCGTCAGAACGGCAACTACAGCTTGCGGACGGACCTCTTGCGCAATACCCGTTCAACGGTTCCCATCCCCTCAAGGCGCCGTGCGCACGGCGCGTCCGCCGTTGAAACGGGTGTCGCGCGTTAGATTCGAGGTTATTGCGGCGCGTTTGCGATCCGATACGCGCGCGGAATTCGCCGATCGCGTCCAACTACTGCCGCGCAGTCCGAGCGCTGTTGCGCTTGACCATTCGGGAATATCCGCGGCTCCCGTCGGCGATAACACTCCGTTTCCATGCGCGCCCTCATGGTCGCGCCCATTGCTGACATTGACACAACGTTCATACACGTTGCCGCTGAGTTCCATAATGCCCCAGTACGACGCGCCCGCTTGTTCGCGTGTCGTGCCTTCCCTCGCAAAAATACCCACCCGTACCGGTCCGCCGGGATTACTGCCTCCGACGATCAAGTTCCCCGCTGCATAAGTCTCCGTACCGGAGCCATCCTCACCGGTTAATCCTGAAATGGATGTATAGGCGTCGGTTCCCCAGGCGTACTCGTTGGCGACCGGCGTTTCCGGACCGCGACAGGCCTTTTCGTATTCTAGTTCGGTCATCGGCCGCAATCCGGCCCAGGCGGCATAGGCCGTCACATCTTCGCGAGAGACCCTGGGGTTGGCGCGGTCCGGCGCCGCC
>PWZG01000264.1 GCA_003567575.1 PVC group bacterium
AAAACGGCAAGGCCTACTTCAAGTTCATCACCACCCCCGGCATGGGACCGACGAACAATCTGGCCGAGCAGGCCGTGCGCTTCGTGGTGATCGATCGGCGCATCACACAAGGCACGCGCAGTCTCAAAGGACGCGAAACCTGCGAACGGCTCTGGACCGTCGTGGGCACCTGCGCCATGCAAGGCCGCTCAGCCTTCGATTGCATCCTCGCGGCCGTGCGCGCCCACTTCCGGGGCGAACCCGCTCCATCCCTGTTACCCGCCTTGAACTGATAGGCCCGGCGTCCGAGCCGAAGGAACGCCGGGCTGAACACACACGATCATTCGGCTTTCGACATCGCGAAGACGCTTCGGCGCAACACATCTGAGCGCGCCCGAAACGCGCATAACACGGCTGTCGGTTTGAAAATACCTGCGTTTCGTCATCCAAAAGTCAGAGCGACGGCTGAACATCGAACATCGAACATCGAACGAAGATCCGAAAACAGCCGTTTTCAATACCCAGTAAACCTATCCTTCAATCGTTTGCGATCCAATTTCACAAACAGGTTACAAGCAGGGTTCTCAACGTTCGATGTTGGACGTTCGATGTTCGATGTTCGATGTTCAAAAAAGGGTTATTCAATCAACAGCGGTTTTCAGTGGCTGGCGTATTGGTTTCAACCAGTACCCCGTGAACGGTTACGGATCCGGAAAGCCCGAGAACCAGCAAAATCAAGACCCAGTTCTGGAACGCCGCCGACCGGGTGGCGATGCAGATCGGCTTCCTCTCGTTCAGGCGGGCCGATACGGTGGTCGAATCGGCCCCAGACGGCGAACGGCAGGCGCTGTCGGTCAGCGCCTGGTGCGACTTCGGCGGCTGGACGCTGGCGCCGGGCGCCGAAACGGACGTCGAAACCTTTACCGTCGCCATCGGGAACGACCCCCACGCGCAACTCGAGGACTGGGCGGATCGCGCCGCCGCGTTTTGCGAACCGCGACGCTGGGAAGACGCGCCGATCGGCTGGCTCGGCTGGGCCTGGGTCGACCCCTACACGGAGGAAACCTACCAGGACGTCGTCCTGCGCAACTGCGCCGCCATCCGCGAGCGGCTGGCGGGGTTCGACATCCGGTACATCTGGGTGAGCATCGGCAACATCGAGAACGGCTATCCGGGCAATTGGCTGAAATGGAACCGGGAAACATTCCCGGACGGCCCGGCGTTCCTGGTCCGCCGCCTGCAGGAGCAGGGCTTCATCCTGGGGCTCTGGAGCGGGATGTTCTGGATCTGCACGGCGCTTGAGGAACTGGCCGCGCAACTCGAACCGGCGCTCTTGAAAAATCCCGACGGGACCCCGATGCGGGTCGTTGACCAATGGCGGATCGGCCATGCCGGAACGCTGCCGCCGGCGGAACGGCCGGGCTGCTACGCGCTGGATCCGAGCCATCCCGACACGCACGCCTTTCTGCACCATGTTTTCAGCGCCTACCGTCAGTGGGGGGTGCGCTATTTCATGCTCGATTTTCTCGATGCCGGCGCGGGCAATATCTCCCGTTTCCCGTACACTGAGCATTTTGACAAAGCGCTCGTCCCCGGACCGGAAGCCTATCACGCGGCGCTCGCCGTGGTCCGTCGTGCCGTCGGTGACGACACCTACCTGCTCTCCAGCACCGGCCCCAGCGTTCACAACGCCGGCATCATGGACGCCGTCCGGACCGGCAACGACTTCGGCGAGGGGCGTCCGTTGAACCCGGAGGCGCACTTCTACCCGGGGACGTTTGTGATCAACGACGCCGGTTTCTGGACCGGTCCCCAGCGGGCGCTCCAGAACCAGGCCTCCGCCTATTATACGCACCGCAAGCTCTACCTGAACGATTCGGGCAACGTGCTGACCGTCGACAAGCCGATTCCGGAAGCGACCGCGCGGCTCCACGCCACGATTCACGCCATGAGCGGCGGACCGACCATGCTCGGCGACGATATCGAGCGGATCGCCCCGGACCGTCTTGACATCATCAAGAAAACCCTGCCCCGCTCGCGCGAGGTGGCCTTCCCGGTGGATCTCTTTGCGTCTCCCGCCCCAGACAGTCCGACCGTCTTTCACCGGCGGATCGAAAAACCCTGGGGACGGTTCGATGTGGTGGCCCTGTACAACCTGGACGACAAAACGGTGCGCCGTGCGCTCGATGTGACGCAGCTCGGGCTCGATGCGGACAAGGATTACCTTGTCTGGGATTTCTGGAACTGCGCGTACCTCGGCGGGATCCGCGGCGCCCTGGACGTCGATATCGCGCCAAGTTCGGTCCGGGTCCTGCGCCTGGTTGCGGACACCGGGGTTCCGGTGCTCGTCGGCACGGACATGCACGTCCTGATGGGCGAGGTGGAGGTGGACGCCTGCACCTGGGATCCGGCGGCGCGAACGCTGGCGGGTGCCGCCACACGGCCGGCGGGCGAGGCCGGCAATCTTTTCGTCCGGGCGCCGGCGGGCCTGTGTGCCGCCGACCCCGCCGGACGCTGGCTGGCGAAGGACGCGCGCGACGGATCGTTGATCGTGCGCCAGGCACTCCGTTTTACCCACCCATGCGCCGAGTGGTCGGTGCGGTTTGCGCCCATCGGCGGAGCGGGTTCCTGGATCACGAATTGAAAAAACAGAACAAGCCACTTGACAGCAATCCGTCCATGCGATATGGTAAACCATATGAAAACCACACTCAATATCAGCGATGTGACGATGCTCGAAGTCAAGCGCGAGGCTGCACGCCGCCGGCAAACCATGTCCGAGTTGGTCGAAGCAGCGCTTCGCGCCATCATGGAACCGGAACAACGCGAAGTCGATTTGCCGCCGTTGCCTGAATTCGGTGGCGGGGGGCTTCGGGTAAACGTGGCTAACCGAGATGCTCTATACAATGTTATGGAGGGATAGGCATGTTCGTTGTTGATACGAATGTCCTGATCTATGGCGTGGACAAGGATGCTCCTTATCACGCGCGGTGCCGAGAGCTACTGGAGTCATTTCGGGCACTGACAACCCCATGGTATGTTACTTGG
>PWZG01000165.1 GCA_003567575.1 PVC group bacterium
ATGAAAACAGCAACGGATGTTGAGGAGATCGTCACGGGAATGAATACGGAAGGGAATACCATCAGGGGCAGGCCCATCGCGCGGGTTCACACGGAAATCCCGGAGTTTGTCTACTGGAAAATGCTGATTGATGCATCAGAAATTCGCGCGGCGCATGGATATCCGGACGAACAGACCAAGCTATGCTACCCGACAATTCTTGATGCCACCCGGCATCTTCCCTCCGCCAGGGCGAGGTATTATCTCTATTGTTCCCCGCATGATCATGAACCTGGTTGCGGCGTGGGTCTCTTCGTCTCCGAGCATGTCGGAGGCCCATGGAAATTCGTGCAACGGGTAATCGCCGATGGCAAAGCAACACCGTCGGTTGTCTACAACCCGGAGCGTCGCAAGGTGGTGGTCTATGCTCATGGACCCAACGGACACAATCACATCTACGATTCGGATGACGGCGTGGATTTTACCTATCGGGGACGGATGAATCTCGAACCCGCGGCCCAGGGTTACGGGCAGGTCTTCCGGTATGCGTTGCCAGGGACCGACGCCATGTACTGTGGTCTTTTCTGGATTGGTTTCTGTCCGCCGGAATGCAGTTATCGTTGTCATTCGCCATACACGGGATTGTACATCTCCAGAGACGGATATGCGTGGGAATGCGTGGAACGTGACTTCTACCCACCCGCCAGCGAGTTTACCGGCAATGAAGCCGCGCCCAACCTTGCGAACAATCCCCACTTCACTTGGTTCGGTTCGGTTCCGTATGTATTGTTTCACGATGATGAGATTGGACTCTGGGCTTACAAAATCGGCGAGGACCTTCGCCCGCGAACCTATGCTGGTCTTGTCTTCGATGCCGCCAAGCTCCCGTCGGAGCTGGAATACAACAGTGTCACGAGTCCGTGGGTGCTGCATGATGATGCAGGAATGCCGTATCTCCTCTTCGGTGCGCACAAGCCGGGAATGAAGAACGGAGAACTCCTGAAACGTGGTGTGGGCGATATTTTGATTGCCCGCCCTGTTGAACAATAACAAGCAGCTCTCCGCGCGCATCAGCCGGCACCTGCGCCTTCTGTGTGATCACGGGATCATCCGCAAAGTCCCCAATCGGCACCGTTATCACCTCACCGATAAAGGCCGACAACTGACCACCGCACTCAACGCGATGCTTTCGGCATCCACCGAACAACTTTTCGATATGGCCGCCTGAGGCGCCATCGCACCAAACGTCCGACGATCACAACAACAGGCGAATTGTGTCCGCAGTGTGCCGGAATCGTGCAAAACTGACCTCCGACCTCTGACCTCTTGCCCGAATCACCCAACGTTATCGCGTCACTTTTTCTTGTTTTTTATGACAGAGGCTCTAGAATAAGGCACTAAAGATATTGGCCAGCAATTCCTTGTCGCAATAAAACAATGGAGGATCTTATGAACGATTCTGCTAAGGCCGGCGAAAACGTTCCGATTGGACGCGGACCGATGATACGCAGGGAAATGTTGGCCGGGTTGACCACGTTTCTTACGATGGCCTATATTGTTTTCGTTCAGCCGGCCGTGTTGTCCGGAAGCATGTTCGGCTTTGAAACCGGCATGGATTTCCAGGCGGTCATGATGGCAACCTGTCTTTCCGCCGCCATCGCCACAGCCCTAATGGGATGGCTCGCTCGTTACCCCATTGCCCAGGCGCCGGGCATGGGACAGAATTTTTTCTTCGTATTCACGGTATTGCCGGGCGCCGGCGCTCTAGTCTCCGTGCAAAGTGGACAGACGACGGCCTGGCAGGTGGCGCTGGGCGTCGTCTTTGTTTCAGGCGTTTTGTTCTTGTTTCTTTCGCTGATCGGATTCCGCAAGCGTTTGCTGGAAGCTTTGAGTCCCAGCATGCAAAAGGGTATTGCTGCGGGAATCGGCCTGTTTATCGCCTTTATCGGACTACAAAACGCAGGACTGATTCAAGCCAATCCCGGAACCTTGGTCCAGTTGAACGCGCATTTCTCCTCGCCGGACTTGATAGTCTTCTTTTTCGGACTGATCTTGACGGCCATCTTGCATACGCGTCGTATCCGCGGCTCTTTGCTCTGGGGCATTCTGGGTGGCACGCTTTTGTCCGTCGGAATGCGGTTGGCGCTGCCTTTGCTGCCCGACCACCTGGCCGCTTCGCCGATCATCGCTGAATCCATGCTGGCGACCCGTTTCGAGATTGCCACGCGGCTTGTTGCGGCGCCGCCGTCAATCGCACCGACCTTCTTCAAAATGAATATCGGCGCGGCCTTCACGCTGGTCATGCTGCCCTACGTGATCGTTTTTCTGTTCATGGATATTTTCGATACGATGGGCACACTGGTCGGCGTCTGCGAACAGGCCGGTTTCATGAAGGACGGCCGTTTGCCACGGGCCGAAAAAGCCATGCTGTCCGATGCCGTCGGAACCGTAGTCGGCGCAACGCTGGGCACCAGCACCGTTACCAGCTATATCGAAAGCGCGGCCGGTGTGGAACAGGGTGGCCGGACAGGACTGACCGCGTATACAGTGGCCGGTTTGTTCCTGTTGGCTGTTTTCTTCAGTCCGCTCATCGGTATGATCGGAAGCTACGCGCCCATTACCGCGCCCGCTCTGGTCGTGGTCGGCTGCATGATGCTGCGGCAGGCCGCAGGCATTCAATGGGACGACTTCAGCGAGGCGATCCCGGCGTTCATGATCATGATCGGTATCCCATTGTCCTATTCGATTGCCGACGGACTGGCCTTGGGCTTCATCGGCTATCCGATTATCAAGGGCTTTTCAGGCCGACGCCGCGACGTAAGCGCGTTGATGTGGATCATGGGCGCCGTGCTACTGGCCTATTTTGTGTTGCTGCGCTCCCGCATTGCCGGGTGACAACCGCTGATACTAAAAAGAACAGTTGAACAACTCTCCACGGTCGCCGCCACGGTCTATGACGTAAATGCCGCGCCGCTTCGCGCCTGAACGAATGGTCTCAACACTTTGTTCAATCTTTCTGACAGGACAGAAAAAAGCACTTTCCC
>PWZG01000301.1 GCA_003567575.1 PVC group bacterium
CCGAATCACTTCGTCAAGCATGGGTAACAATTTATCCCGTTCCCCGGCGCCTTGCAAGGCGAGCAGGTACGACTCCTGAATTTCAGGTTCGGCGCGTGCGCCGGGATCGTTTTCGAAAAGCGTTTCGAAGCCGGCGACGGCTTCCGCATAGCGACCGCTTCCGGTCAGGGCTCGACCCAGCAAGCGGCGGGCGCGATGATCCCAGCCCAGAAACCGGTATTGTTCGATGATCTCACGCAATCCGGGCAGCGCTTCCTCGTAGCGTCCGTCATCGATCATTCGGCGCAATTCCTGAAAGTTGGTTGGTTCGTCAACGACAACCCGGGTACCCGGCTCGAATGTCATCCGGCCGGCTTCGGTTGTGAGAATAATCTGTCCATTGCGATCGGCTCGGACAGCGGTGCCGGGAATGCGGCGTCCTTCATGAACCACATAGGGCGGCGATATTTCACGGGCGACAACCCATGCCGCACCCGGCATGACGGACGCGATCGTCAGGGCGGCAACGATTAAATGCTTGATTTTCATTCGAGCGCTCCTATTGGATAATTAATCATCCTTCGGCACGTCGTCGTATGGCTTCGGACCGCATATTGCGGACTTCCGATGCATCGGCGCCCAAGGTAAAATGACTCATATAAAGATCGCTGTGTTCGATAACTTCGTTCCAGTCCTCTTTATTCATGAAAAGACGGATACTATGCACAACCGCTTGTTCGAAGATGGGACGCACTTCGGGCACGGCGGGATCCGCCAGCAGAACGATGCGTTGGAACGACGCCAGCGCGTCGTCAACGGCGCCGCGACGGAGCTGGATATGGGCCAATTCCAATGACGCCCGATTGACCAATTCGGCGTCGCGAGCGCGTCTGAACACATCATGCAGGGCCTCGACGGCTTCCGCGTACTTTTCCTGTTCGGCAAGCGCACGACCCAGCAGGAACCGGGCATCGAAGAATCGGCCGGACCGCGGGTAACGCCGGTTGAGTTCCTGCAGGTTATCGACCGCTTCAGCATATTTTCCGAGTTCCACCTGGGCACGACCCAAACCGAAGAACGACCGTTCCAGATGGCTTCGTTCCTCGGTGGCGTCAACAACCTGAAGAAACGCCGATTCGGCATCTGCGTACTCGCCGCGATCCAGCATCAATTGACCGACCCGCACGAATTGTCCCGGCGAATAGCGATCGGCATCCGCGAGCATTTCCTGAAACACTTCCTTGGCCTTCGACATCTGCTGGATATCAATCAGGCTGCGTATCATGGCAAAGCGCGCGTTCTGACCGGCCTCAGAGTCCGGGTAGCGCGCGGAAAGCTGCTCGAACGTTTCCGCGGCCTCATCGGCTCGGTCCCGTTCGAAATATACGGCGCCCAAACTGGCCATCGCCGTCGGCGCCAGTTCCGAATCGGGATAGTCGTCGATAAATTTCCGGAATTGCCGGATGGCCCGTTCACGATATTCCGGAATCTGGTCCTCGGGTTCGTTCAAGTGGGCAAGCGCGAAGCCGATAAAAAACTCAGCTTGTTTCAGCAGTTCACGATTCCGTTGTCGTTCCTCGGTGGTCGCGGAATAAGGATTGGGATCCGGTTTCAGCCAGGAAACCAATTCCTCATAGGCTTCGAGAGCCGCCAGCGGCTGTCCCGCCTGACGGTATGACTCGGCCAGGCTCAACTTGGCCTGCGCTCTGTCGCGACTGGGCGGTATTTCTTCGATATAATCGTTGAAGGCGGCGATCGCGTTGGTATAGTCCTTAGCGAGGAAGTATCCCCAGCCGATACGATTCAAGGCATCCAGATACTGGGTCGAACGCGGATATTTTTCAACGATTCGCCGATAATATACCGCGGCGTCCTGATAGGACTCGACCCGCCACTGCTGTTCTCCCAACATAAACAGGACGGCCGGCGCCCTACCGTGATCAGGAAAACTTCTGAGAAACAATTCATAGAGGTAAAGATACATCTCCATGTTGCCTGCGTCGAAATAATGGCGTCCGATCCGCAAGAGGGCTTGCGCGGAATCGCTACGTTCGGAAAACCGTTCCGCCACATAATGGGCCAAGGCGCGCACGGTATACGTTTCATTGCGCCGGGCATGCGCTTCCATCATGTTGGAAAGCGCGATCAAAGCGTCGGCGCTTTCGCCGGCTGTGTTCAATCCCAACAGGTATTGTTCAATGGCTTGGGAATACTGTTCGCGTCCAAACAGGCCATGACCTTCTCTGATATAAACCTGGGCGAGTCTTTCTTCCTGGCCGGCGCCGAGTTCGATCACCACGTTACGACCCGTCAAATCGTAGAGCGTATTGCGCAGTTGACTGACGATTTCGCCGGCCGTCGTGCTCCAGTGGCTGCCGGCATAGTTGGCAAATACATTGTAATACTCCGTAAGCGCGCGTACATAATAATTGACGGCATCCGATCTTCGTTCATTCTCGGGCCGCAACAAAAGTGCGGCTTGACGCAGTTCAACCAGCCCGCTGAAATCGTCTCCTAATTCAAGACCAGAATCGGGCGGAACTCCGGGTTCGAACTCGAATTCTCGCACTTTGGAGAATAATTCGCGCACTTTATCGTCGAGTTCTCGTGCGCGTTCCACCGATTCTTCCGCCCAACTTATGTCGCGCAGCGTATCAATGAACCCTTCCAGCGCGGTAAGCATATCGTTGTAGGGACGCATCCGTTCCGTGGTCGCACGCGCAGCCGTCAATGGAACCGCTTCGCCTGCCGCCGCCGCTCTTTCCCTGGCGGCGTCTTCGCGTCGCTTGGCGCGCATCATCAACGGCCATTCTGTCGAAAAAGCCTGTAGCGCGCGTTCGAAGTGATTGAGGGCCGCGAGATGGCGGTCGGCCTCCGGCGCCATAACCGCCTGGCCTTCCTCCAGGTAGAGCCGGCCCAGCAGTGAACGAGCGCCGGCCATGGGACTTTCAGCCACGGGAATATCGAGTTTCTCCAGTTGTTCGTCCATGTCGCGCATCAACCGGATATTGGATTGCAGCATCCTGCGCGCCTCACGCCGGTCG
>PWZG01000626.1 GCA_003567575.1 PVC group bacterium
CGGGGCCTGAAAAATTGCATGTGTCGCATTAGCAGGCACTTGAAGCAGAAACCGAGTATAGGTTACAAGAAGCCGGCCCGTGCAAATAATCCTTGACACGTAACCAAGCGGTTTTGAAAGGTCCCATATACAGGTTCCCTTCCATCTTAAGTAAGTGCCATTCTGCCTTAGAGCTTTTCCCCATCGACAACGGCACTGACAAAGTAATGGTCACTGGGGAATCTTCCGTTGTCGGAATCCTTGATCACCGCGGCATCGGTCACCTTCAGTCGGCCGCGCATGAATATCCAATCCATCTTACCGGTGACGGTATCCGCTTGCGACCCCAGAAACTGATGGTAGGTATGTCCGGGATTTTCCGTGCCATGCACACCGGCATACGTGTCCACCCAGCCTGCCGATTTAAAAACATCAATTGCGGCATTTCGGGAATCGCAATTCATATCCCCCGTTAGTAATTGCGGATAGTCCGCGGGATAGGCGCAAGTATCCTCCACAATCCGTAGTGCCTGCTGCTCTCTTGCGGCCTGGCTTTTGTGATCGAGATGCGTGTTGACCACCCTGAACTCAAGGCCGGTTGCATGTTCCTGCAGTCGGATCCAGTTCGCCAGGCGAATACATGCACTCTGCCACGATCGCGAGCCGGCAACATGCGGGGTTTCCGACAACCAATAACCGCCCGCCGATATTAAGGTAAAGGCATCGCTTCGATAGATCATTGCATTTTGTGGATTGCGCCCAACCGGTTCGTCAGCCATGGCATAACCATGGTATTCCGGCATCGCGCGCGATACATCGGCAAACTGTTTGGTACGCATTTCCTGGAAACATACAATATCCGGATGCTGCGACCGGATGACATCGATGCAGAGTTTTTTGCGATATTCCCAATGGTTATCGCCGTCGTGCGCCTCAATACATCTGACATTACATGTCATAATTTTCATGTGCTGACCGTCTTCCCCTTGCTAAAACGCAATGTCTGCGCCGGGATACCCGCTTTACGGGCATGCGCCCGGCCGGCCGCCGGTTTCCAGGGTTGCATGTCGGCATTCCACGGATCCACCAGTTCCAGCCGTCCGGCAAGCGCTCGATAAACATCCGGCAGATCGAATTCCTTGAGGATACCCGGCACGAATGCCGAAAACGGCCATCGATAAAACGGCGCCTGGGTTAGTTCGTGGTATGACAACAAAGGATGGACCAAGCGCACGGATGCGATCCGGTCGCCGGCCAGCAACCCGGCAAACGCGGCCTTCAGCGCTCCCAATCCGCGGCCTTCGAGCCGGATATCGTCGAATCCGTTGGCTTGCAGCAGGCGTATGGCGGCCAATACATCGCGCACGGCGCCGCCGATATACGGTGTATTCAGCATACTGCCGCAACAGGCATACAGAAAGTCGCTGCCATAGGGGGCAAGGAATTCCTCCTCCATGCCACAGCTCACCGGCCGGCTTTCACCACAGCCGCGCGGATCGACGGCAAACCATGCCCGATCGGTTTCAGTGTCGGGAATCCGTCCCTCCCGCCAATCCGGTCTTGTTCCCATGTGCGGCACCCACAAGCGCGCCGCACCCTTGCCTTCGAGATGAAAGCGGGCTTCCGAATCCATCCGCGAAAGAATAGCGACCATGCCCGGCTCGCTTTCGACCGCATATCGGCTGAACACAACCTGCCGTGCCGGATCGGTATATGGCCGCAGCACGCGGAATTCCGGTACCGTACGCGGTGGTGTGATCGCCAGCATACGGCAGGCCAACGCGCGAAGGGCGGCAGTGGAATCGGGCCGGGATCGTTGTTTGCGAAGGGAAAGCGCGGTACGCGCCGTGAAATGAAAAACCCGGCGGCATGACGGGGAATCGCCCACCACTTGGCCGCTTCGGGTGCAATGCAAATCCGTTGCTTTCTCCATCCGCAATTCCGGCTCGGCCGCTTTCGCACGGATACCGGAACGGGCACAGAAAAAGCCGTACATAGCTTCACGGTTGGCCTGCCAGAATCCGTGTTTATCCGGTCCGATAAAACAAGCAATATTGTTACCGGCGCCCAGCAACCGATAGATTCGCCTGATTTCGCGATAGGTTTCCGTCACGCCTCGTTGATCGAAAAAATCGTTCTTCTGTCCGAGCAACAAGGTGGGCCGGGGAGCGCGTGCAATGAAAAAATCGGCCATATCCAAACCTGCATCCAAAAACCCCGGCGGGTTCTGTTCCGTATCCTGCGGCAATTCATTCTCGATATTGCGGCGATAACTGGTCACGAAACAACTGGGCGCCGCCATGGTATAACGATCATCCAATGCGTTGAGATACGTGGTTAACGTACCGCCTCCGGAGTTTCCGGTCACTCCGATTCGTCCCGGATCGATCTCGGGCCGCGTCAACAGGTAATCCAATGCGCGTATCCCGTCCCAGGCACGCCATGTTCCCAAAAAGTCGCCGCACAACTGCATGACGTTGCCGAGCATATTGTGCTCATGACAGGGCCCGCTGACAAATCCGGGATAAGACAGATCGGCAAGTTGCAACCTTTCCCCCTGCCCCAGCGGATCGTAAACAAGCACGGCCAATCCCTTGCGAACCAATCCCTGGCAAAACGCCTGGTAGTTTCCCTCCGTCTTGCCGGCCGCGGAATGGCCGCAAGCGCCGATAACGCCGGGAACACGACCCGTCACGCCGGTGGGAAGATAGAGATTGGCGGTAACCGGAAAATTCGGGCGGCTGTCGAACATCACCTTTTCCACCCGGTATCCGTCGCGTTCCAGGATGCCGGTCACCCTTGATCGCGGCGGATTACGTTCGGGAAACGTACCGAAACAACGCCGCACCCGGCGGCGTACATCCCGCACCAGCGCCTCAGCCTGGGCCCGCGTTTTCCCGGCGGCCCGCCGTTCGCTGCGCGTTTCTGACAATGCACGGACAGCCGACACATTGGCTTCATGCACCATGTGTCCGTAAGGTATCACTTCGTGGTTTTCTTTCATTGACTATATATTCTCCTTTATAACGGTTCAGATCGTCCC
>PWZG01000034.1 GCA_003567575.1 PVC group bacterium
AACCAGGCAGAGAACCTCCGTGAAGCTGCAGAAGAGGCTGCGGCTAACGTTTCAGCCGCCATGGATGCTCTTAGTGAGGCCGAATACCTGGATTCGCTCATGAGGGGGCTGGACGAAATGATAAGTGACTACCAGAGTGTTGAGAGTGCCAGAAATGAGATGAATGATAATATTGCCTATGTGATCGGCCTGGAAGGAGATATTACCGAGCGACTGCACAGTACTATTGACCATACGATAGATATCCGTGACCATGCGGCTGACCTCGCAAAGCATCTTGAAAATCCCCTGGAACTGAACAGGGGTTCTGTTGCAGGCGAAGGAGATGAGCTCACAGTTGCCGAGAATCCCTCGTTTTCGGTTAACCAGTCCGTTGCAGATCAGAACCAGTCTGTTCTGGAAGAATATATGGAAAATCTTGAATTGCGTCTTGAGGCCTATGAGCAGGCAATTGCCCAAACAATGATTGATCTGAGGCAACTGGAGATGATGATACTCGGGGACAGTGAAATGTTCAATTTATTATTATCTGCCTCCACAAATGTAATTGGGTCACACTTCAATGACAGGATAGAATCTTTTTCCATTGATCAGCAGTTGTTTGAACCAGGACCCGGAGGTATGGGAGGGGGCTTCAATTCTCCAGGCGGATCCGGGGGACCAATGATCATGGATCCGGCAGAACCTGTATACAATTACCAGGCTTCCTCTCAGCTTTTAATGCCCTCAACACGCAATTTCAATTACCTGGCAGAACAGTATACCGAAGCGGTTGAATCGGTCAAGCGGTTCTATTCATATTATATCGGCTGGGTTTATGGCTGGCATGGTGTCTATACTCACCAGTCCGATGAAGATAATGCCGAAGCTGCAATGATACTACTGGAAGAGACTGAAGAGAGGTATAATGCTTTCTATCCTCCGCTTACAGAAATGCATTCCGCATTTACCGCATCCCTTGATCAGCTCTATACTATAAAGGCTGAAATTACCGCCATACTGTACGGGATGATTGATGAGTATTTTATATTGCGCCAAGAGATGCCGGTAAGTGATAATGGGGTTTCAGACGAGGATGCATCGGCCGGGCTCGATGCTCTGAGGCACCAACTGGCAGTTATGCTTGAACCGCCGGTTATATCAAGCTTAACTGTAAATATAGCCGACCCTCGATATCTTTACACCCATAACTGGGCTGATATAATATGGCAGGCAGACCATCCCCAAATGGTGGCCGAGATCAGTTACCTGATCCAGTCGGCCGACAGGGGTGCAAGACAGGAAGATTATACATCAGCTGGTTTAAAGGAGTCATTGAGGCATTATACATGGAAACGTTCCTCCGCATCAGAATCACCGGTGGAGGATGGCAGCCACTTAAGTAATACTTACAATATAGGCATCCGGGCAAGGGGTAGTGGCGGTAATACCACAATCCGTTCAGCCAGTGTGAGTATGAAGATCGACGCGGGAGGAGAAAGCTCACCGGGTGGCGAGCAGCTTCATCAGGATTTGTTTCGGCCATCAATACCGGTAGTTGATCTGCCATACAGATCAACTGAATCGGCCACTGATCCCACTTATGAACCGGGACAAGCGGGATCAACCGGTACTTTTGGTGCACCCGGAATAGAAAGGCGTTATTTTACCAGCGATCCCAACAGGATATTGCTTACCATAACTGCCCAGGATATACAATCGGATATAAGGGAGTTTGAGTATGCGCTGGGTTCTTATAGTGGCGGGACTGATCTGGTGGAATGGACAAAAGCGGTTGGTGTGCTTAAATCCGTATCGGGCGGGTCGGGTGTCACCCGCAGTATGGAAACGACTATCAGGGGACTCAATCTTGAGCATGAAGGAAGGTATTTTATCAGCGTGCGTGCAACAAACAGTGCCGGTGAGTCAACGGAACTTAATATGTCCGAGCCGCTTGTTTATGATGCAGCCCCCCCCTCTGCTCCGGAGGCTGCGACCGCATACCTGGGCGGTATCCGGGCACCGGCGACAGCTTTCAGTACTCCTGAGCAATACCCGGTAATTACTGAGGCTCCTTCATTTGGAACAGAAATGGTCAATTTCCCGCGGCAATATGCGGGAGATCCTGTGGTGACAAGAGAGTGGAATATTGCACAGGACCCGGTATCAGGAATATGGAGATATGAGTATATACTTACTCCGATTGAGGATGCCAGCGAGGCCTTTGGAATGGACGGCGTGGAAGATACAACTGAGCCGCGTGTTACAATTACAGGAGATCCCCTCACATATACCGATTCCCTTTACCTGCATGTTCGCTCAAGAAATAATGCCGGCACTGTCAGTACTTCTGCATTGACATATGGTCCCCTTGTGCCAAAAGATCCTACTGCACCTACAGCTCCGGCGATTAATGTAATGGTGGGTGGCAATGGGGTTAATCTGTATATTCCAAAATTGTCGGGCGATTATGAATCACAGGTGAAAGGTTACCAGTATTCAATAGGTACCTCACCTGGCGCAAGTGATATCAGGGACTGGGGCAGGGAGACAGATATAGGCCACCACTGGGAAGTTCAATATGCCGGTCAGACAGGGCATATATCCCCCGAACCGGAACGGGTTCCCAGGCATGTTATTCCCGCTGATCAATTTTCTGTTGATCTGTCCGGCCGGACTGATTATTATGTGAATGTCAGGGCTGAAAACGGTCAAAATATGTATTCTCCGGTGGTTGCCAGCGGACCATTCCGGCTTGATACGAGGCCGGAAGAACCCAGAATTACTCATGATTTCAACAACAAGACAGGGGAGCTCTCGATCGGTATCGGAAATATTTTCGACATCGGGGTTCCGGTTTCATCGGTAAGTTACAGGGTAACCGATGTTGCAACGGGGAAGGCTGTCGAGGACTGGACCACAGTGGGGAATTTTACCGGCGGCAAATTTGACAGGGCAAGGAGCGTGGAAACATCTGCCTTTATCGGCACTGGTGCCGGGGAGTCCGGACTTAAAGTGGATGTCAGGGTCACCAACAGTGCG
>PWZG01000572.1 GCA_003567575.1 PVC group bacterium
CGAACACGTTTTCGATCCGGCATTGCGACACCCACTCAAAGTCAATGCCGCCGATCGCGGGATCTTCGTATGTTCTCACGTCCAAGTCTCTCAACACCACGTGGACTCTGGAGAAATGGCCCGGTCCCTGGCTCGGGGGCTCGGCGGCGATGACCGCTGGGCCCGAGGAAGCCGGACACTTGACGATGCTGTTGTGGCTGGGCAGTTCAGTGCTGCCGATCGTGCCGAACACCGTGGTCGGTTGACTCTCGCCGACAATCTCAAGCGCGATCCGATTGGGCGTTTCGATGGCGGGGATCATAAACCGCCCGAGATAGACACCGGCCGGCACATGGATTCGACCGCCACCGGCTTCAATTACCGTTTTCAGGCAGGCTGAAAACGCCGCCGTGTTGTCCGTCTTGTCGTCACCCACCGCGCCGTATGCGCAAACATTGAAAACCCGCGATTCGTCGCCTCCCATTCGTGCGTTCATCGGTTCGTCCTCCCTTGTTTCAGGCCGTTCACGAAATCCATCTCAATACCTCAAACTATCATTAAACCCGTCCGTTTCGGGCACAAGGCCTGCGCCATACCGTATGGGCGATTCTTCCTCAATGGCCGCATCAGGCGCTACGTGCGGCTCGATGGTCAACACCGCGCGTTTGATTGCCTGGAAAGGCAAGCCGTAGGTGCCGAGCGGACAGTTGCCTCCCCCGCCGAAGGGGGTGGCGACGTCGGAATCGGAGTAGGTCACGTACAGCTTGCCGTCCCGCTCCATGGTGGACATATAGGAGCAGCCGGGGCCGGTATGGAAGGCGAAGGGGTATTCCCAGCGCTCGCCGCGGCCGTCCAGGCTGAACATGATATGGCTCACTTGCGGATGACCGTACAAGCCGCGGCCGCTGGCGCAGACCAGAACGCCGTTCTTCAGCAGGACATCAATCCTTTCGAGGCGGACCGTGACCGCCCGTGCTCCGTTGCAGTATGTGGCTTAATTCAAGATTTAACAGGTTCCTTGCCTTAATCTTCCGATCAAATCCAAACGAACCGGCACAAATCCCATCTGATGCGCCGGGGATTCCGGACGCAGGCGATAATCATCCGCTTCAGGATCAACAAAGCACGGATCGGCATTGCGACTGCGTGTCTCAATCCCGTAGCGGCGCTCTTGCTCAAGATGCGCTTCAGCCCACTGGGGATCGGCGCTGTTGAAATAAAGGTTCCGATCCACCCGGCAATCGCGCAGTCTGGGCACGATACCGTTTTTGTAATAGGTGTCCTGATAAAAGGGTCTATGCGCCGGATCTTCGGCATACAGAATATTGCGTTCAATCCGGCTGCCGGCTACCGGTCCGAGTTCAAGGGAAATCATCCCACGCTCCATTCTTCCGGCGGGAAACGCGATGATATTATTGACAATATGCGTCACGCCTTTACTGACGATCCCCGAGCAGGCTCCCGAGGCGCCGTTGTTGGAGAAACGGGTCACAAGATTGCTTTCAATCAGGGTGTCATGCTGGTCATCATCGCAACGAATCCCTTCCACGGCATTGGAATGAAAATCGCGCACCCAGTTTTCACGAACGATATTGCCGCGTCCGGTGCCGGAGATGTAAATGCCGTTGCCGTCGAACATGACCCGGGTGAAGGATTCAATCAGGTTGCGCTCGATCGTATTATGCCGGGCATGCAGCAGCGGCTCGCGGATTTCCCAGATATGCAGGCTGTCATGCGACTCGGCGCGGGTTCCCTGTCCCCCGCCGCGAGATTCCAAAACACGGAGCATCGCTTCAGGCGAATCGCCAAGCAGATAATCCCGTTCCGGTTCCCGTACCGTGCGCCGGCTTTCACGGGTCAACTCATCACCGAAACAACTGCCCCGGGTACTGACCACAATCCCGGAATAGGGTAAATCGCGCAGATGATTATGGACCACCCGATTCCAGCCGCTCTGCCAGATGAAGATCGCGGGCGCATGCCGGTACAGTTCACCGATTTGTTCGATCAGACAGTTTTCAATCCGATTGTTACGGTTGACGTCCTTGAGTCCCTGCCCATAGCCCGCCAGCACAATGCCGCAAGCGCCGAGACGGTTAAACTCGCAGTTTACGACATGATTATCCTGCGCATGCAGGTCTAAACGGATTCCGGTGCCGCCGGCATTGCGGAACCGGCAGTTCTCGAAAACACAATCCTCGGCGCCTCGCAGACGCACCATGGCGGTTGCGGCATCATACACATCCCAGTCGTGTTGCAAGCCGAGTCCGGTTTTGCCGGCAAAGGCATAGCGGTCGCCATGCGAAAAGGTAATGCCCTTGAACTGGAGTCCGCGCACCGGTGTGTCCACGGGGCCGTCCGAAGCGATTTGGCCTTCAATGCACAACATCTCAACGCCGGAAGGTATCACGATCCGCCGCGAAGGCCGCCCGGATGGTGGCCAGTAATAAATAAATCCTTCCCGCCGGTTCACATACCAGACCCCGGGGCGATCCAGTCCCGCCGCCACATTTTCGAGCCAGGCGGTGGGTTGATCATCCGCGCCCCAGGCCAGACGGGTAAGCGAATAGGTGCCGGGGCGGGCAACTCGAAGTTCGCGATTCCGCCGGTCGATCGCCTTGACCGGCAGGATATTCATGGACCAGGGACAGGCGTTGCGGATCACCAGCTCGGCTTCCGTCAAATCCCAATCGCCCAGCGCCCCTTCCGGATAATGCAGCAGCTCATCCTGACAACCGGTACGATCCTGCGGCGCCGGATCCGTCGGGATAAAACCCGGCGTACGGGCGCGCGCCAGACGCCGATCGCCATCATAGAGCGTGAGACAATCACCGGCGCCTTCCGGGATCGGCGCCCGCCAGATCCGGCCGGCAGCCGCGGGTGGCGCATGCGGCGGCAAAGGCGCCTTTTCCCAGGCGGTCACCGGAATCCCGCCCGAAAAGACAGGCGTTTCCCCGGCGGCGGCCTCGTAGCAGGTTGCCGCTCCCGCCGGCGCGGAATCTTTCAGACCGAAAGCGACCGGGGTATCGAAACGATAAGTGCCCCCGCGAAAGATCACGCGGAGATCCGCGGTATTGCCATTTTCGCGCGCCGCCCGCACCGCATCCCGGGCGCGGCCCAGACTCGCAAACGGCTCGCGCCGGGTACCGGGACAGGTATCGCGGCCTTTGGGGCTGACATACCATGCGGACGTATTTTTTGAGTGTTTATGCTGCATATCGTTGTTCCTTTATCGAGATGAAGAGGTTCTTTTCCAGTTCTTTTGCAGATAATCAATGTACAGACTGCAGGTTTCATCGGTGACATTGGCGGGAATATGATTACCAACCGCGAAAAAGAAGCCGTTGCAGCCGCGGGCAAGCTCCAGGGTGTGGTCAATCTGTTCACGCACGGTCCGCCATTCAGAAAAAGTCATGTCCCGGCAGTCAACACAACTGCCGATAAGTACATGCGAACTGCCGAACCGTTCAATCATCCAGGCAAAGTCATTACATGGTTCGAATATGAAACCGTCCGCGCCGGCGGCCGCCACATCCCCGGCGAACTCCATGAAATTGCCGTCGGCGCAGAACAGCACTTTTTTGCCGGACGCATGGATAGGTTTCCACAGCTCCGCATACCGCGGGATGATCATTTTCCGGTAAATTTCCGGATGCATGAACGCGCCTGAAGTCCAGACAAAATCATCATGCTGAATGATCACTTCAGCACTGGTTTCGGCCCAGGCGCGCATGTGAAACAAGGTTCTCTGAAAAAAACTGTCCCAGACCTGTTCCATACGTTCGGGATCCGCGGCGGCCATTAGCAGCATCTCCCAGCCGAAAGCTTGAATCGCGCCCGAGACAATCGTTTTGTAATAGCCGCCGGTGCATATCTGGCCGGGAAATTGCCGTTCATTCAGGTCAACCATTTCCTGGTAGGCCTTCACCTGCTGCGTGAATTCGGGCAGACCGTACTCGGTGACTGCGTCAAACGCCCAGACTTCTCGCGGGTCAGTGAACGGACAGGTGACGGTTTTGCGGATGTCGGAGCCGTCCGCGGCATATTCCGCATGCCCCATATCCGTACAGCGTCCCCGTTGCGCCCAGTTGCCGCGGATTCCGTCATTGACCATCCACAGTAGATCGATATCCCACAAATCATAGAATTTCCTGGTGGCTTCAGTGGTTTCCGGATCCAGACCGGTGATCCGCCGAATATAGTCATGATGATAATTCATGCTGTATTCGGTGTGTCCGGGGCGTTGCGTGGGCTGGAGCCTTAAGATGTCTCTGGCGATTTGTTTGCTCATGGAATATCCCTCTATCAGTAGCATCCCAAGGGATGCGGAATATCGGAAAACTGGAGTTCTGGAATGATGGAAACGAATGCAAATATCGCGTTTACGTTTTCAGCAATCTCTCCCCTGTCACACCTCCACCCGCGCCGCCGCGATATGGCAGGCGCCGAGTTCTGAATCACCGGCTCGGTCGATGCCGACAATGTCCCGGTTCATATTGATGTAATAGACCACGAACACCTTGCCATCGGTGGTGAGGCAGGACCACGGATAACCGATGTCATAGGATACACCGTCGTCACGGATAACCAGTTCTTCCGAGTCAAGACAGCGGCATTCGGGATCGAGCAGGCGCGCCCGCACGCCGTAGGGTTCATGCCGATAGCCGTAGGTCAGGAATATCCGGTTGTCCGGCAGTCGCAGGGCGTGGTAAGGATGGCCGATAATACCGGAGTTCTGCCAGGGCTCCCAGGTTTTGCCATGATCGCGGGAACGGACGATCACGCCATGATCCTTGAAACCGCCGCTGCGTGAAAATGCCACCAGATCGTTGGCGGCAGTCTCGACCAAGCTGGTTTCGTTGACCTTCACCTCGTCTTCGGGAACCATCAGGCTTTCCTTGCGCCAGCTTTCGCCGCGATCGTCGGAAATCAGTAATACGAGGCCTTGATCGTCCCGCACCGCCCAGTACAATCGCCGGTCCGACCCTTCCAGAATGTTGCCGCGATTAAAATATCGGTTCGCCACGGCGTCGTTACCGGGAACCGGATGCGTGTGTCTTGCGGGTGGCGGCGGCATTTCCTGCCAGGAACGTCCCCGGTCGGTCGATTTGAGCAGATATCCGCCCAGCAGCATCATGACAACGCCCAGCGGATGCTCTTCGGCTTCATTGCCGGGCAGATGAAACTCGCGGCGGACGCTGAAACCGGGAAAATCGTCGCCCGTCATGTTTTTGTCGATCGGCGTCCAGGCATAACTTGAGGCGATGATGGCGTCATCCGACAGCAGGGTCATGCACGGATCCTGCGATCCGCCCATGGGATGCGCAAACATTAATTCAGGCTCCGGACTCCAGGTGGTGCCGTTGTCACGGGAACGTACGAGCACCAGGTACGAGTTGGGGTCGGTGTGAAACTTCAGCTTCGCGCCGAAGCGTTTGCGGTTGGGCGCGCGCCGGAAGGCGGTAATCAGCTCGCCGTCCGACAGACACACCACTGACGGAAAGGCGCAATAAAAAGAGCGGTTACGGTAAACGACAATGTCTTCAATTTTCTTCATGGTCAGCCTAATGGCTTCGCCAACCCTCACCCCGTCCCTCTCCCAGAGTGAGAGGGTGATCGGTTGAAAAGCAACGAACTTTTTCTTGTTTTTTATGGCGGTTTCGTGAATTTAAGCCACTAACGCGATTGCTCATTGGAATACATCCTCCGATTCCGGGGTTTCGGTCGCATCGTCAAAACCGATAAGCCGCATATCCGCGACCCAGTCATTTTTCAGTTTCCGAACACTTTCCATCGCGTTTTGCTTCAATTTTTCGAACCGATCCGATTGCAGGAATTCCTCGATCCGATCCAGCGGAAAATCACGATCGAACGTTTTGAGATATCCGCGCAGTCGCTCGCGCATGTCGGTAAGCACATGATGATGTTGCGGGTTTTGAGCCAGGTTTCTGGTTTCGTGCGGATCGTTTTCCAGATCGTAAAGCTGATCAGCGTCCCAGTAACATGGATAACGCAGGAGTGTTCCGGCAACGAGTCCCGGCCGTTGGAGGTCTTTATTCACCGGTCTGCCGAAATGATTGTATGGAACGTTTACCTCTCCTCGTTTCATGCGGTCGATAAGCCGCCGCGGCAGGCGCCAGGCGATATATTTCCAGCGTTCCGTTCGCACGGCCCTGGCATATCCGAATTCAAAATAGAGTTCTTCCCGATGGGGTAAAGCATCGCGTTTGCCCGTCAGAAGCGGCATGAGGCTCTGACCGTCCAGACGCATATCATCCGGCGCAGCGGCGCCGGCGGCATCGAGGAGTGTAGGGACGAAATCGATATTTTGAGCCGGTTGCCCGGAGCGCAGCCCCGCCGGAATCACCCCCGGCCACTGTGCGGCAAAAGGAATGTGCGTACCCCGTTCATAAAGCGAAAACTTTCCTCCCAGACTTGGGCCGTGGTCACCGGAAAAGATAATCAGTGTATTGTCTTCGATCCCGAGCCGGCGAACTTTATCCAGCACGGCGCCCACCGCGTCGTCCATCCAAAGGACACCTGCGGTGGTGCTGTTGAATTTCACCCCTTCGGCACACCCTATGCGCCGATAGATGGACTGGCGCGACGGCTGACATCCCACGTGTGCGTCCATATAACCGCCGCCGGTTAGGTAAGGGTCCGCAAGCAGCGATTCAACATGATTGGGGCCGTGAATGGTCGTGGTTGCCATCGACAGAAAGAAGGGCTTGTCCCCGTGGCTGCATTCATCGATGAATCTCAGCCCACCCCACGTGATCCATTCAATGTTGTGGTTCCTCGCCTTCAGCGGCAGTGATTCATGGTTACCCCATATCACGGAACTTGCGTAGTCAAATCCCGCTCTGCGAACGATGTTGCAAAGATGCTCCTGCTGCCGTTTGAGGCGTTCGCCGACGTGCGGATCGCGCGGATTCTCCTCCGGATCGAACCGCGGGATGGAAGTCATGTCTTTTCGGCTTCCGTGTATATGCCATTTGCCCACGTGACCGGTACGATACCCCGCGCGCTGAAGCGCATGGCCGATGGAGAGTTCTTTATCGGGATCAAGGGCGGTATTGAAAAATATGCTGTAAGGTTCCCGGTCTTCGCGGTCCCGTTTTTTGAAATCCTCACCGGGACACCTGCCGCCGTAATGTCCGCTGAAGTAGCTGTATCTGCTGGGACAACAAGCAGGAGCCGTGCAGTGGAATTGACTTAGCACGATTCCGTTCCGGGATATCGAATCGATGTGGGGCGACAGCACCGCGCCGCCGCCGTAGCCCAGCATCCGATGATTTGTATCATCAGGTATGATCCATATAATATTGGGTTTCCGTAAATAGCTTTGTCGATTCGCCATAAAGATGCTCCTGACTATGTTTTTTAGCCCACCCCGCACATTTCGTAAATCAATCAAGCGCCTGCCCAGTATCTCCGTCCTTCTCCAGCTCAAGCAGATTTGTTTCCTGAACCGCGCCGTCGTCCCCGATCTTGATGGTCTTGATCTCAAACGGACCCCACTCGAATTCAAGCGTTTTTTCCAGCAGGTCGCACTCGATGGCCGCCGCCGTAGCCCGGCCTTCCGCCTCATAGGCCCGCAGAATCCAGCCGTCATCGTCTTCCCCGCGTTTGAAGGCCGTGACGATGAGGTTGTCCGCCGAGACGCGTAAATAGGACGCGCGACGCGGCAGAGGGCCGCCGTGATAGCTTTCTTGAACGGTTTCGAATTCCGTATTGAGTTCAAGCGCGGCGCGGACGACCGCGGCGGGCGGCGTCTCGCCCGCGAATGGTTTCAGGGCGTAGGTGAAGCTCTGGCTGCCCTGATCGAGGTAGTCATAGTCTTCCCCGGCGCGCCGGATACCGCCATGATCGGCATAAAGGGCGCTCCGGGCAGCGATCATGAGCATCTCGCTGCCCTCGACGCTGAAACTGTACTTACCGTCGTTGAGCAGGGCCAGGCCGCATCGCTTGTCGTCGCTCCGGCCGCTGACCGCGATCCAGTTCAACCCCGGTTCCTCCTCGCCGTTGCAGGGGCGTTCGATCCGACCAAACGGGATCTCGTAGAAGCTCCGAGGATCGGTCACCTCTACCGGGAAGGCAAGTTTCAGAATCTTGTATTTTTCGCGCCAGTCAAGCTTGACCTCCACCTGGAGTTGATCGGCGTCCTGGTACAGGATGAAATCCTGCGTCAGGATCGAATCTCCATATAACGTCTTGCTGCGCACCACGCAGCGGACCGGTCCCTGCTCCACGATCGCCACCTCGGCATCCCCGAACTGCCCGACCTGGTCGGTATAGCGGGTGACTCCATGGCCCCAGGTGTCGTGATGCCAGTCCTCGATGACCACGCCCCGCGAGGCTGGCCCGTCGATGAGCCGGGTGTCCGTGCGCTTGTCATGCAGAACGTGGACCGTACCGGAGATACGATCAACCTCGACGCGCAGATATTGGTTTTCCATTATCAACCTGCCATAATACACCTTGCACATTGGCTGATCTATCTCATCCTCCCCGGCAACAAGTGTCACGCCGGTTTCAGGCGATTCGGCAACCGACTCGTCGGCCTTAACCGGCCGGATATAGTGCAGGGCATAACCGCAGGCCGGAACATCGGCCAGGTAGATGCCGTCGCGGTCGTCCCAGAGCCGGTGCCGGCATTGGATCGGCTGGACGACGGCCGCGTGACCATTGTCGTCAAAGGCGCCGATGACCGGCGGTGTTTCGGTGGAGCGGGCTCCGTGCCGCAAACGGAAAAGCGTCGGTACGCGAACGGGTACGCGCACCGGCCAGGGCAATGGATTGAACGTTACGATGGGCGCGCCGAGTTCGTGGCGAGCGGTAACGGGATCGGCGCCCATCAGGGTATCGATCCGATAGGAAATGCGTTGCGTGCCGCGCACCGTTTCGCGTTGTGCGATGGACAGGCATTCTCCGTAAAGATTCATGGCCTCCTCATGCACCGCCAAGATACTGCACCCGCAGAGCAGATCGTGGAACTGGTTGAAGAGCAGTCCCTCCCAGGCATGCGCCAGTCTTTCCCGCGGATAGGCGGCGTTGGTCAGGACGGCCGCGAGGCAGGCGTACTTCTCGGCCGCGAGCAAGGCGTTCTCCGCGCGGCGATTGGCCCGTTTCACGGCGGAATGCGCGGCATAACAGCCGCTGGCATGATGCTGGAGGTCGTCGCGCAGGACCGGCAGGTCGTAACCGGCGGCGCGGATGGCATCGAAAAAGGCATCCGGCCCGGCAAAGACGAACCGCTCGCCTTCCGGCCCCTCGCGCAATTCGCGCAGGTGGTTCAGCATCTCGATGGTTGGTCCGCCACCGTGGTTGCCGACGCCGTAGCATAGGAGCATGTCCGTATTTTCAGTTTGCGCAAATTCCTCGATTCGTTCAAGACTTTTCCTGAGCGCTTCGATATTGCCGGTTCCGTAGCCGGTGGCGATGCGGAAAGCGGTCACCCGCGAACCGTCGATGCCTTCCCAGGTAAAGAGGCAGCGGTCGAGTGTCTTCTCGTGACGGCCGGGCCGGGCAAACAGATAGTTGCGCAGTCCGCTGTTTTGCAGGATTTGCGGCAGGTTGCCGTGGTGCCCGAAGGAGTCCACATTGTAACCGGTCGCGGCCATCTTGCCGAACCGGCTCAGGAAGTAGCGCTGCCCCAGCAGGCTTTGGCGGGCGAAGCTCTCGCCCGAGGGCAGGTTGCAGTCCGGCTCAATCCACCAACCGCCCGCCAGCGCCCAGCGCCCCTCCCCTACCCGCTGCCGGATTTCGGCGAACAACTCTGGCTCATCCTCTTCAATCCATTTGTAATAGCACGCCGACGATGCGGTGAAGACGAAGTCGTCGAATTCCTTCATCCGGTCCAGGGCGGAACGAAAAGTGGATTTGGCCTCGCCATAGCCCTCCGGCCAGCGCCACAGCCAGGCGGGATCGAGATGGGCGTTGCCCATCAGATATATGGTCCTATTTTCACGCATAGTCACGCTCCTTCATATTCGGTGAACGATTACGGGCGACGATTACGATGGACGATTCGGATCATTCTCCGCGTAATCCGTAATCGTCGCCCGTAATCGTCAACCGACACCTTTTTTTCATACCCATAAACTTTTGATAGTATCTTCTCTTCAACGTCAGATATTGACAATCCCGTCGTCTCTTAACCAGGCCTGTAAAGTCGGCACATTAATTTCGGCAACAACCGTATTCTCCCGGACAGCAGCCGCGGCGGCGGAACCCGCCACCTGCCCCATCATCATGCAGTAACCCATCACCCGTAATGCGGCTTGCGTCTCGCGATCGGCGGAGAGACATCGCCCCGCCACCAGCAGATTCTCCGCTTTGCGGGCGACCAGGCACCGGTATGGCAAGGTACAGTAATCTTCGGGATCAGGCGGCACTGCGTCCGTGGTAAACAGGGTGAAGTAGCGCTGATAATCCTCCCGTTTCGGGGAGGATGCATGCAAATCGGTTCGAGAACCTCCGGCAAACCGCATCACGGCATCATCGAATTTACGGTAACACTTTTTGTCATCATACGTGATCATGACCCGACAGACAATCCGCCGTGACTCCCTGATCCCCAGCCAGCTCGCGGTGCTGACCAGCACGGCCTGCTCGAATCCAGGAATGTAGCGACGGTAAAACGCGAGGTATTCATGCGCCAGTTTGCGGGCGGCCAGGGTGGCCCGTGTCAGGCCGCCGGCTGTTGTGCAGTCGGCGCCATAGACATGCCCTACATTCATAAGCGCAAGGTTGTCGCCAATGCGATAGGCTCCAGGATGATGCAAGTCTTCGTCGCGGAGGACGCCGTTACGGACGGCTTTCGCGATATAGTTGTGAAAGATCCCGACGTAACTCCCCGCTTTGCTCAATTCGCGTTGGATGAATTCGGAGAATTTATCGAAGTCCACATTGGCATAATACGCTTCCATGGAAGGTGCCTGGGTAGCGCCGTTTTCATCGCCCAACAGGTATTCTTCTCCCGCAAAACAGGACAACACGCCGTCCCCCGTCGTATCGATGAAGACCTTTCCTCCGATTTTAAAACAGCCTTCAGGGCCGGCAACGGTCATGGAACGTATTTGCGCCCCGGCTTTCTCCACGTCAATAAGTTTCGTGCATAAATACAGCTCCGTTCCGCTCTCTGACACCATGTCGTCCCAGAGCAGCTTCAGCGCCTCGTTCTGATAGGGTACCCACCAGTAGACGTCGGGTTTCACCGTAGGACCCACCCCGCCTCGCGCCCGCAAACTATCTATGACTTCGACGCCTATGCCGCCGAAATGCTTTTTCGGTCCGAAGATCTGGGTCACCAGACCGCTGGTACCGTTGCCGCCCAGCATGGCAGTCTGCTCCACGAGACAGACCCGCGCGCCCTGCCGGGCGGCACTAATGGCTGCCGCACAGCCGGCCGGGCCACCGCCGGCCACAACCACGTCATATATTATCTGCATATTTTATCACCCATTACATAATTATCTCTACCTGCGCAGCAGAACGGCGGAGACCGCCGTCTCCATCCTTGTGGAGCCGGCCGTCCTCGGCCGGAAGATCTCAGGCAGAGACAATAATGATACGATTAGTGACTTATTCAAGCATGTTTGCGCAAAAAAACAAGAAAACGGTGATCCGCTTACTTGCGTGATCACCCTCTCCCTCTGGGAGAGGGCAGGGGGTGAGGGTTGGCGAAGCCATTAGTAACTCACCATTGACGACGAGTAAGAACTCCGGTTAAGCGTATTCGAGTAAGTGCATCGAGCAAGAGTGTCGGTTAAGTGTATCATGTGGTTGTCACGGTTTCCACCATGGCGCGATACTGTTCAAAGCAGTCGGCCCCGCGGCCGGGCATAAAGGGCGAAGCGGTCGGGGTGACGGCCAGGCCGCGCCGGTCATCGAAGCAGTCGCGGATCAGCGCCTCGGTCTGGGCGCGGATCTCGTTCGGCGATTTCTCGTACATGTCGGCGATCTGGATATTGCCTTCCAACGCGACCTTCCCGCGCAACGCCGCCTTGGTTTCCGCCGGAGTGATATCACCCATGGGCGGCGCCTCGAAGCAGTGAAACACATCGGCGCCAAGTTCGGGGAAGCAATCGATGATGGACTTGACGCTGCCATGACAATGCACGTTGAAACGACCGCCGGCCGCGTGAATGCGGTCGGCGATGGGGCGGTCATAGTGGACATTGAAATCGATGAAGTCCTGGCGCCCATGCAGGGGCGGCGCGACCATCTCCTCGCCGCAGATGTTGAAATAGGGTCCCACGCCGCGCTCCAGCAGATAGTCCACCAGGCCAAGGAGTTCCGCCTGGAAGCGCGCGGTAAGCCGATGCAGTAGATCGCGGTCGGTGACGGACATGACGGCAAACTCCTCGGACCCGAAAAGGCAAGCGACCTTGGCGGCCGGATTGTGTCCCAGACTGACCAGCACAATACCCCGGTCTCCGACTTGCTCCCGCAGGCGGAAGTACTCCGACACGTCCCCGTCGATTTCCGCTGCCGGCAGATTCAGGTAGCGTTCCGCTTCGTCAGCATCTCGCAGCAGGTGACGCCGACCCGCTTCCTCCGCCCAGGAAACCGCGGGATCGCGGATCAGATTCCCCGCTCCCCACGGTTCGACCCAGTCGGACTGTTCGGTCATCAGCCGGAACAGGCAGTCGTAGGAGCGGTCGTCGCGGAATCCCCACCAGCGGATGATCGCGGCGGGACGATCCATGGGTTCATGATAATACAAGCGGTGAAGCCGCTCATGCGATGTCATAGGCTGAATTCCTTCGATCAGGCATAATCATATGTCTTGTTTTCGGGCGCTTGCAATACCACTGCAGGCGCCGGTGTCGATTCGCAACAGCATACTATGGTCCAAAGTCACTCGCAAGGACAAGATTTGATAATTGAAGAAAGTCTATACCCTTAAACGAACCGCTAACACGAACTTCGGCCGACGATTACGGGACACGAGGAAGCCGCATGCAATCGTGTTGCGTAATCGTGCCGCTTAATCGTTGACCGGTTTTCCCGTGTTTTCAGACAATGGTAAAGATTACGGCAAAGACAAAGTGGCATCCGTCTACCCCTCGTCTTTACCCTAATCTTTACCTTTGTCGGTCGCCTTTGCGATCATTGTCTGGGAGAATGAGAAGACAAAGATCGCGACTACGATCGCGATGACGATAACCGGTCACGGATCTTGCTGGCCACGGATGCCTCTCAAGATCCTGTAACCGTTCACGGTTCAACGGTTCAAAGGTTCAGAGGTTTTTTTCGGAGTTTTCGTAAA
>PWZG01000019.1 GCA_003567575.1 PVC group bacterium
CCCAGTGGCGGCGGGATTGCCAGACGCTTTACGCTCATGTGGGCGCGAATGAGGTTGTCCAGGGTTTTGGCGAAAGCGCCGAAAGAACTTTCGAAGCGGCGAACCAGCAAACGCCGGATGAATTTGTACATGTTGCGCTGCTGGTTGGTCAACAGCGAGGCGGATTCCTGGCCGTCTTCGTCTACTTCCGAGTCAGGATCCGGCGCTTCGGGTACATAGGCGCCCGGCTGATATATTGCGCCGGTAAACTCGCTGTTTTCGCCGAAATAATCACGGATGACCCGATCATAGAAGGCGCTTTGCTCGGGGGTCAATTCGTAGAACTGTTCTACGGGATCGTGTAATATCGGCAAATTCCGGGCCAATTCTCCCGCGTAATCGGGGTCGCCGCGCAGATCCAAGCGGTTGCGGCGGATCATGACCGGTTCGACGACGACCCGGATGTCCCGGGCCAGCCGTTTGCAGAGGGCTTTGACTTCGCGGCGGATGGCCGCGAAATTCTCGGGTTCCGGCTCGATTTCGATATTGAGTTTGTTCAGGCAGCCGCGAACCTGTTGAACCCGCGCCGGGTTCCCGAGGTGTTTGAGGACATAATCGACCCGGTTGTATTTGACCTGATACGACCGGAAAAGCGCCTCCAGGTTGCCGTCGGGCGTCAGTAACGATTGCCGGGCCGGAGAGAACAGTTTCAGGAGCGAAAGCATGTCGTTCGGCCGGTTGCTGTAAGGGGTCGCCGTCAGCAACACGACTTGCCGTCCGCGGCAGATTTGGGAAAGATAGTGGTAGTCCTCGCTGTCCTGGTTGCGGAAATAGTGAGCTTCATCGATTACCACGATCTCGAAATCCGTCTGGCGGTTGACCAGATCGAGGACTTCTTCCATCTTACCGCGTGATACGGCATGCCAATCGTTCAGGCGGAAGTCCTGCAAATAGCCCCACCAACCGGTGCCGGTGTTGTAGTCGCCCACCAATCCCGGCGGAGCAATGACGATACCGCGTTTGGCGTTGACGCGGCCCAGAATGCTGGCGATGACCGATTTGCCGAGGCCTACCACATCGGCCACGATCACGCCGTTGTATTCCTGGAGGATCGACAGCGCCTGATTGATGGCATCCACCTGGAAACGCAATGGACGGTACTTTGGTTCGCCCTGATCGCCGGGAGGTTCGGCGAAAATACGGTTAATGGATGTGGTTTTGTCGATCAAGGCGCGATGTTCGAGATAATTCTTCAGAACGAGCGCATAAGCTTCGAACGGCGTCACTTCGGCGATCAGGGATTCGTCGCCACCCACCAGTTCGACAATGCGTGTTTTCGTTTCCGGATCGTCGGTCAGGGGCACGGCGGTTTCCCAGAGGACATCGAAAAAGTGTTTCGATTCCTCACCGCCGAAATCCATCAATTGGACGTTGAGTTCGTTCTGTTCCACCAGTCCGGGGCGTGTCATATTACTGCTGCCCGTGATCCAGCAATAGCGGCGGTCCAGAACCTTGGCAAGATGCTCTTTCAGCGAAAAATGGTACAGCTTGGCGTGGTTGGGCTTACTGGTTTTGCGGATTTCGATACGACCGGATTTTACCAGGTCGATGAATAGCGCGACGCGTTCATAATAGCTTTGGGTATCGATCTCGCGTGAGCGCATGACCGAATGCAAACTATCCAGAAAGCTCTTGCGGGTTTCTTCGTCCGTGGCACCGGGATCGGTATGTTTCGCGAATTCGACGATCTTGCCGGCATGATCTTCCGCCTGTAAACCAACCAGGATTTTCAGTTTGAAATCCTTATTATTGGTCACGCCGTCATGCAGCGCCTTCACGCCCCAGAAATAGAAAAAGCCGACCAGGACGCGCATCTCATTGCTTTCGGCAACGAGATTATCGAGGCGTTTGAGCAGGCTGCCTTCTTCGCTTATGTTGGTGATCAGCATGGGTCAGGCTCCATGGTGGCATCGGTTGGCATTCCAGTGCAAGGACGCCCGACGCCCGACTCACGGTAAGGCGACGCCTCGTCTGAATGCAGGCGTCCGGGATCGGTGGTCGGTGGTCGGGCGTCCTTCACGCCCTCGCCCGCATGTTGCTCCTCTTCGCAGGCGCGGATTGCCTTGCAGTCCGGATAGCCGGAGCATCCCCAGAACGGGCCTTTGGCCGAGCGGCGCCGCCGCATCGGCCGGTCGCATTGCGGACAATTGGGCGCGTCCTCCGCGGAAGCGAGCGAACGGGTTCTGGCCTTGTACATGCGTTCCTTGAAGCCGCCGCCCTGGACAAACGCCTCCTCTTGCGACTGCATCTGGCGGTGAAGCAACGCCGTGGTACGTTGGATCAAGACAATCAGGGCATTTGCGACAACCGCCGGTTCTTTATGTGTCAGCCACGGATCGAACTTGTGCCGCTGTCGATGCAGGTACGTCCAGTAGGCGTGGAGCACATCTTCGCTGTAGTCGAACGGGTCCAGTTTAATGGACGACACTCGCAGGTGCTCGGGGTCGGCGATGCTCCACGGAATGATCTCGCGTTCGGCCAGCCAGGTTTCCAGATCGTTCTGCAATTCCGCCAGACTGGCGCGCGCTACATCGGTCAGCTTGATTTCGGTTTCCGTCGAGGTGCCCGCCCGTTCGGAGCCCTCGGCAATGTTGATGCGTCCGGAACGCGCCGCGCCGACCATTTGACCCACGACCTTGCCCAACGGATCTTCCTTCCAGGGGATAAAGCGCTTGCAGAACGCGATCGCGCCCAAATGGACGATCGTCGCGAAGTTGAAGGAGTACAACTTGCGGTATCCGCCGCTGCGAATAAAAATGCTGCTCATAGTGCAACTCCCGGTTATTTCGTGGGTTGTTGTTTTAGGACGCCCGACCACCGATGCCCGACGTTCGGCGGACGATTGGAAGAACCGGGCGTCGGTACTCGGGTGTCGTGGCGTTTTTCATCATTCATAATTCCCTCAATCCCAACCCGGCAAGGATGGCGGCAGGGTCGGTTTGCGTTTTTTCGGGGGCTGTTTCTTTACCGGCGGATCAATGC
>PWZG01000224.1 GCA_003567575.1 PVC group bacterium
CCTTATGCTTTATCTGGGCGTGACAAGTCACGCCCTTGAAAGCGGTGACAAGTCACCGCACTCCACAGCGGCTGCGCCGCAATTTTAATCCGCGTAATCCGTAGCTTTATTCAATCTAAACTGCAGGGTATCGGTTCAACGTTTCAGTTTTAAGGTCTGTGGTCTTAATTGCCGGTAGGGATTGTTGGGAGAGAGTATTATGCGTGAGCTTATTCAATTGATAGACGAGATGCTGAATGCTGGTGTTCTGAAAAATTACGCTATTTTTGATGCACTTGCGCAGATGCGGTATACCGAAGCGGTTGTCACGATGGATGCGGATATTCTCATCGGGGTTGAGGATGAGGGCTTGGCCGTTTTAAGTCCGATTTATGCCTTTTGTAAAGATCGGGGGTACTTGCCCGAAGGAGAGGCAATACGCGTGGGCTCTTGGCCTGCGCAATTTATTCCCGTATTTGATGATTTATCCAAGGATGCGATGGAGTCCGCTGAACGGGATGACATAGATGGTCTACGTGTCAGAGTTGTTCGTGCTGATTATTTGGCTGTAATGGCCTTGAAAGTCGGGCGAGCTAAAGATCGGCTTCGTATCCTGGCTCTCTTAGAGAGTGAAGCGACCACGATCGAAAATATTGCCAAACTGGCCAAGCAATATAACCTGCTTGATAGATGGATGAAGTTTCAGGAGCAGTTTCTCGATGAAAGCTAATGTTAAAGATATTCTTATCAAACAGGCGGACTGGCAGCAGTCGCGCAAAGCAGCTTCATGGGGAGATAAGATTCGCCAGGCGGAAAGCGCTCGCGATAGCCTCGGTAGTTATGCATACAGGGCATCGGGCACGCGCCTTGATGTATGGGCAGAGGGGGATTTGGAAAAAGCTGAAATGGGGAGCAGGGAGAGGGATTAAAGCTGAGGGGAGATTTTTAACCGCTAATTTTGCTAATGTCTTCAGTCTTCGGTCTCTCTACCCATGTTCTGTGTATTTCTGAGGCGTCCATGGTGGATTCCGGTCAAATTCGTGGGTGAATTGCGGGCGACCCGGGCTGCATGGCGTTTGTATCGAAAAGTACCGAAGTTGTTGCATGATGGAAAGGTGAGCTACGGATAAGGCGGATGAAGACGGATTGTACACAACCGTTTTGCCGTTTAAGATTTAAGATGGAACATAAGGTAGACGGTTCGTCCCCGGCCGGCGGGACAGGCCGCTTGCGGACTGGGGCTGGGTGGTTCGCGGAAGACCGGAAACCTATTTCCAGGGATTCCGCGGACCGGCCAGCCAAGGCGGCGACTCCCGTCGCCGCCGCCGCCGGCCGCATGTTCCTCTTCAATCCGCGATAATCCGCGCAATCCGTAGCTAATTCTTCTTCTTTGTCTGCGGTCTGCTGTCTTCTTCTTATCCGAAACGGCCCGGGAGGACCGTTTTACGACGGAACTGGCGATATCCGTAGCTGATTTTCTTATGTTTCTCGAACGTTTGTACCGCCGGCCGCCGACGTTGGGGCGAAGTCTGAACACTTTCAGCCGCCTGAATAGGTCTTTACGAGAAGACTCTGATATGATACCCTATATTGGTTGTCAATACGGAGGAGGTGCATCATGATTTGCGCAACACTCAAGGACGCCAAAGCAAAACTCAACAAACTGGTCGAATATGCCGCTGCCGGCGAAGACGTTGTTTTAATGAAAGGGAGTCGGCATGTTGCGGCTATCGTGTCCATATCGGAAGCCGATCTTGAGCTGTCCGCCCGCCTTTCCGACACCAAGGCGGCAGCGCTTTGGCAACGGATCGACGAAGAGATCGCGGATGGACGCACAAAGGAGTGGAAGGGTCACGAGGAATCTGGCGCATGAAGCTTCTGTTGATGGAGAGGTTCCAACGCGATTTGGCCGCTCTATCGCCACAAGAACGTTCCCGCTGTTTCGAACTTCTGATAAACCTTCCAAAAACGATGGGAGCGCCGCACGCTCATTCGGGACTGGGCATCAGGAAACTGCATGCTTCCGGCATATACGAAGCAAGAGTGGGGCTTGCACTACGAGTCGTATTCGCCTTACGATCCGATCAGGCCATCTTCGTGAGAGTCGGATCACACGAAGATGTCCGCAAATATCTGGCGTCCTTATAACATAAGGTCAGGTGGGAGAACATGCATCGGACAAATCGCCGCCTGGCACTGGATATAAGGAAGAAAAGCTACGGATTACGCGGATAACGCGGATGAAGAAGGATGCAACGTCGTTGGGTCCGGGCAGGCGGGGTGCCGCGTAGCGGCCCCGGGGTTGGCCGGACCGCCGCAACGCCGAAACGAGTTTCGCGTGTGCGGCGCCCCGTCCAACCCCACGTGGCGACATCAGCGTTAATTTCCTGAACATATTGCCATGCCTATGGAAAACTGGAATATTCTGAAGGCTTGCCATAGGCGGCTGGTCTTCTTAAATTTGCGGCGAAGCCGCCGTGGAGTGCGGCGAGTTCTCGCCGCTCTTAAGCGAGTGACTGGTCACGCGCATGCACAACGCTTATGCTTTCTCTGGGCGTGACAAGTCCCGCCCTTGACAGCGGTGACAAGTCACCGCACTCCATAGCGGCTTCGCCGCAAACGAGCACGCCGGCTTGGCAAAATGCTTATGGCAAAACTTCAGGGTCGAGGTAGGGCAAACGCATCTTAATTTGCTGGTCATCATTTTGTCGTTAAATGATTTTGTCATATTTCGGTTTCCTCGATGAGGCAAAGTTTGAAAAATGGCATTGAACCATGGCTTGTAGTCTGATATTTTTATAAAGCAACCCAGCGAAGCGCAGGTTACCCTTGATTCGTCAATTCGGCTTCCCTGTCGTTGCCGGATTCGGATTCACCAGCGTATTTCCGAGTGATTCTGGTTAGGCCGAATTTGTAGGCCAGCCCTCTGCGGCTGGCGCGGGAAACGCCGGGCGCAGAGGCCCGGCCTACAATCTGTTGAAGAAGTTGTCCCCATGTCTTCCATTCGTATCGATCGCAAATCCTGTCCCAGTCCGCATTCC
>PWZG01000051.1 GCA_003567575.1 PVC group bacterium
AAGCCCGGTGAGAACCCAACCGCCCAGGCGACGTTGCCGCAAAGGCGAAAAGGCGTTGTGGGCTCAGCTTCTGCGACGGGTGTTGCATGTCGATGGTTTGGAGTGCCCCAAGTGCGCCACGTCGATGGTGGTCTTGGCGTTCATTACAGATCGAGATGTCGTCACAAAGATCCTGAAGCACTTGAATCTGGAAACGACTCCACCGCCCATCGCCCCGGCCCGCGAGCCATACGAAGAGGTGTACGACGACGTGGCGCAGGAGGCCCCGGGCGACGACTTCTCCCAAGACGAGTTCCCGAACGACGACGACCTCCCGACCGATAGGGGACCGTAACGAACCCGGTCAATCTTCCCGCTCACCCATCACCATCAGTACTTCCCAAGCGCGTTCGCCAGTTACGGCCGAGCGAGACGCACCAGTTCGCCCTGCGTCAGCACAAACCGTCCGCTCCCCACGCCACCAGCGCTCGCCCCCGCGCCCTGACCCCCCAAGCCCCGCCAAAGAGCCCCCACGGGGCCACCACCAGCCTAAACCACTGAGATCACGATACTTGCACCAGAGGCGAATTCCTCGGTAATAGTTCCTATCGGCGTGATCGCGACGGGTCGCTGGCCTGTGGTTTTTTCACCGTGCAGGAAGGAGTCGAGGACGGCGGCTTCGTTCTCGACATCGCCGAGTTGGAGACCGACGACGGCGTTGGAGTCGACGTCGAGTGCGGCCTGTAGGTTGAAAGCGTGCCAGCGACCGCGGAGACGTATGGCGAGAGTGGTTCCGTCGCCGAGCCACTGTGCTCCGGGAAACAGGCGCCGGAAGGTATCGCGGTTCCATGTGGGCCGTTGGTTCTTTCGTCGCTTGGGCTGTCTGAGGCCGGCGGCTTCGAGGAGCCGAGCGATGAAAGTGCGCCGCCACGGCAGTCGCAGGTGCTCCCAGGCGTGTGAGCAGAAGTTCGAGAACGTGCCGTTCCAGTGCATCCATGCGTGGAGCAGTGTGGCGACTTGAGGGTTGCCTGCCAACTCGTCCACGCTCGCGGGGCGTGTGGCGGTGTCGGAGTCGTGGGTGTCTTCCTGGCCGCTGGCGGCAGGATCGGCCGGGACATCGGACTTGGTCGCGTCGTCCGAAACGTGAGGTGCGTCGGTCTTTATGGGAAGCCGGAGCCACTCCTTGAGGGTGCCGAGCGGCACGCCGCAGGCGTTGGCGAACTGCTCCTTGGTGAGGTCTGCGGCTGGCTGTTTGTCGAAGAGGTCTGAGAGGAACGCGCGGAAGGCCGCGCTGTAGGTGCGATGTGCTCCGGCTCCACAGATAGCGCCTGGATGGCTGGCGAGGTAGTCTCGCACGCGGCAGGCGACGAAGAAGCCGGCGTCGTGCTCTGTCGGGGTGGCAGGCCGACCCGCGGGGCGGTGGAGCGTGGCACAGGTGTCGAGCAGTCGCGGCAGCAGCTCATAGGCCTGCGAGCGGGAGGCGCCGGTGAATGCGACGATGTCATTGATGGAGAGGTAGTCCTGGACAGCCGGCGCCATTTTACGCGCGAGGAGCAGGACGGCTGCGCGAATCGAGGGCTTCAAAGATGTGTTGTGATTCGGTATAGTCGTCATGCGGGTGTGACTCCTGTTGCGGCAGAAGGCCGGCTTTTAGCAACCTCCTTCTACCGCGAGTGGGAACGTCACGCCCGTTTTTTTATCCGGCGTTCGGCCAGAGACGCTGGCCCATCAGGAGGACTTCGACTTGGCCGCCACGGCTCGAGATGCGCAAGAGGTCAAGGCAGCGGGCGGCGATGGCCAGCGGTTCTCCGATGCCGTCGGCTGGGCGGCCGGCCTCAAGCTCGGCGAGTACACGCTGGGCGCGTCCGTGGTAGCGGTCAGCCGGAACCAGCAGGCCTCCCAGGGCGTGGCTGGTGCGCTTGTAGTTGTAGAACTCGACCCAGGCGAGCAGACGGCGGTGCGCCTCGGAGAGGTCGAAGAAGCGCTCCTGGTTGAAGAGTTCCTTCTGGATATTGGCGTTGAGGACCTCCAGTTTGCCGTTGTGCTGCGGAAGCTTGGCGATGAGCTGTTCGACGGCGAGTTCTTCGAGCATTCGGGTGAACTGGGAGACGCCACGCCAGGCCCAGAAAGCGGCACCGCCGTCGCTCATGACGGCTTCGGGTTTGCCGTGTAGGGTGATGGCCATCTCGAAGGTCTCGAGGACGGCCTGTGAGCGGTCGGCGTCCCACAGCGAGGCGCCCACGATGTAGCGCGAGTAGTCGTCGAGCAGCAGCAGGATGGAGACCCGCTGCTTGTGGATGTGGCGTTGTAGGAAGTCCATGTGCCACAGGGCGTTAGGGCGCGTGGCCTCGTAGCGCCGGTCGTGGACCTCCTGGCGGCGCACCTTGGGTGGGACATAGCCGTTGTCGTCCATGACGCAGCGGACCGTGTGCACGCTCACCTTGAAACCCGCACGGCGTAGCTGATTGCGGATCTGGCTCGGTCCCAGTCCCGGATGCGCCCGCCACTCCGCGAGGATGCGCCGGTCGCGCTCGTCGCGAGGGTCGGCGTCCGCGCCCGTGACGGGGCTCGTGGCGCTCTTTCCCTGAGCCGCGAGTTTGACCTTCCGCTGCCAGTCGTAGATCGAGAAACGCGCCATGCCCAGGGTGCGCGCCGCCTCGGTCACGCCCACCTTCGCCGCCAGCTCCAGCGCCTCGGCGCGCTGCGAAGGGGTATAGACGCGCGCGATATTGCGCTTCTGGCTCGGTTCTCCCTGTGTCTCTGTCGTACCGGTGGGCTTTGGCTCGGTGGCGTCCGACCCCTCGGTGTCCGAGCCGGCGCTGCCATCCAGGGCCGCTGCCGTGGGGTCAGAGCCCGCCTTGGTTCCGCTCGCCGACATCCGTGGCGGTCCCTCAGGCTCCTTTCCCGCCTCCGTCTGTGCTCCTGCGAGCTTGCCGCGCCGAGCCAGGTATGCCCAGCACGTCAGGGTCCCCACCGGAATGCCGAGATCCCTCGAGGTGACCGTCGGCCCCACCTCTCTCGCGCGCTCCACCGCC
>PWZG01000604.1 GCA_003567575.1 PVC group bacterium
ACCGGCTCTATGTTTCCGTCCGAAACCGGGCACTGGACCCTCCGGTGACCATGTTGATTCGCGAAAGTGACGGGTTACGTTTGCGTGTTCCGCAAAGCGGTCCCATGCGCAACCACTTGCGTGCCGCCCTGATTCTTATGGCGCGATTGGGTTTCTTTGTTGCCGTGGGATTAACCGCCGGAACTTTATTCAGCTTTCCGGTCGCGGCTTTTACCGGCGTCTTCTGGCTTTTGTTTGCCGCATTGTCCGGGTATATACAGTCCGTTTTGTCACGCGGCCTGCTTGTGGTGCCGCATGAAGGCGCGCCACCGGAACCGGCGATAGCGGAACAGATGGTTCTGGCATTGTTTTGGCTTTTCGATCAGGTGCTATGGCCGTTACGCCATCCGGTGGCGATCACGCGACTGGGCGCCAACGAACTGATTCCCATCCGGGAAGTCGTTATCAGTGTTGGCGTATTGACCTTGATTTACGTGGGATTACCGGCCATTATCGGTATCCTGGCGCTGCGCCGCCGCGAATTCGGCAATGTATCGTAACCTTTCACTGGGTAACGTCGTTGCGGGATAGGAATTGGAGCGACGAAGCGGGTCGACTAAGTGTGCGAGCACAGCCTTCGCCCTGCGGGCTACGGCGGGCAAAGCAAGTGTTACGGGCAAGGGGAAAAGCGCCTACGATACTCCGAACACTTACTCGAATGGCACTTACTTAAGAAGACGCCTCAATACATCGCACATCTGGAGACGTCCGCCTGCCTGCGCCAAGCAAAGCGCGGCAGGCAGGTCCCCGGCCGTTTTCCTTCCGGCGGAGGACCGCCGGCTCCATGCAACGCTGTCCAAAAATGACCTTAAGTAAGTGCCATTCAACACTTCGCTTTCTTAAACGCACACTTAACCGACACCCTTACTTGGGCAACACGCCTCTGAATCCGTCACTTATGGCAAAACTTCAACAATGTACTTTGAAGACTTGCGGATCGAAACTGTTTATGACATAATTCCGATCAAGCATTTGGGTAAACTTGTCAATATCATCAATCGGACGGATTTCATGGCCGAAGGGATCAACAGTTTATTAACGCCGCAGGAACTGCAGAAACTGGGGCGATTGGTGTTGCAATCGCGTTATGTGGTTGAAGGAAACCTGGCGGGTCGCCATCGCAGTCCCAACCGGGGCGCCAGTTCGGAGTTCGCCGATCACCGTTCGTATTTTCCGGGCGATGATCCGAAACACATCGATTGGAAAGTATTCGGACGTACCGAACGATATTTCGTGAGACGTTACGAAGACGAAACGAATTTGCGCGTTTACATGATTGTCGACGGCAGCCGATCGATGGCGTATACGTCCGGCGAGGAATCCAAATACCGTTATGCCTGCCGTTTGGCGGCGGCAACCGGTTACGTAATCGTCAAAGGACGCGATTCGGTGGGATTGCATTTATACACCGATAACATCAAGGCCATGATGGCGCCGCGAAATTCGTTTGCGCATTTGAACAACATGCTCAAGCTACTCGAGCAGCACGTGCCGGAATCGGAAACTGATACCGCCAAAACATTGCATACGGTAGCGGGCTCGATCAGACGCCGCGCACTGGTAATATTGTATTCCGATTTGCTTGATGAACCCGAACATATCGTCAAGGCGCTGGCGCATTTTCGCAAACAACATCATGACGTTATTTTGTTCCATGTTCTGGACGCCGCGGAACTCGATTTCCCTTTCAAAAAAGGCGCCCAATTCGAAGACATGGAAACGGGCGAAAAGATTATTGCCGATCCGCGCGCGTTAGCCGCCGAGTACCGCAAGGTATTCGGCGAATTTCTTGAACAATATCGTAAACCGTGCGCCGAAATGCAGATTGACTATCGTTTGGTCAACACCGGCCAACCGTTGGACAATTTTGTGCGCGCATACCTAGAGGAACGCAAACGTTTGTCGCGATGATCGAGTCACGGGTTTAGTCTCCATGTTTCAATTTCTGAATCCAATGTTTCTGTGGGCCGGTGCGGCGGCCGCGATCCCGTTGATCTTGCACATGATGCAACGACGGCGCGTGGTGTCGCTTCCGTTCAGCACGGTTCGTTTCCTGAAACTGGCACAGAAACGGTCATCTAACCGGATTCGGATGGAGAATCTGCTGCTGTGGCTTTTACGCACCCTGTTACTTATTTTGCTGGCGCTGGCGTTTGCCGTGCCGATCATGCGAACCCATGCATTTGGCCGATTTATGGGCGCTGCCCAGCGCGATATTGCCATCGTATGGGATGCTTCGTACAGTATGGGTTACGAGTCGAGTCGGCGCAATGTATGGCAGGACAGCCGGCAAACGGTTCTGGAACTGATCGACGGGTTGGGGCCCGGCGACCGGTTGACGCTCTTTATCGCCGACGATGTCGTGACGCCGCTGATCGAGCAGCCATCCGGCGATTTCGATCAGGCACGCGCTCTGGTTAATGCGCAACGTATCGAGCCGACAGACTCCCAACTGGCGCCGGCATTGGTCGAAGCGGTCGCTTCGCTCGAGGAATCCGGGCGGCGCGAACGGGAAATATTTATTGTTACCGACGGTCAGGCGCTGGCATGGCGCGATTTTCAGGATGCGGCCTCGGAACGCGCATCCGCTGATGTCGCACCGGCGAGGGATTCCGAATCCGTTGACGCGCCGTCATCGCGCCGCACCAGCGATCTTTGGGATCCGGAAATACTCGACGGGCAAACCCAATTATTCATAGCGTTACTGGGCGCGGAAAAACCGGAAAACACGGCGCCGCTGTCGCTGGAATTGCGTCCTTCCACGCTTATGACCGGTACCTCGGCGCAACTGGCTGTGCGTATTGGACGGACGGGACCGGCACAGAATATTGCGGCCACCCTGCATTTGAACGGACGGGAGATCAACCGGCAGTCCTTATTTATTCCGGAAAACAGTATCGAAACGGTGACCTTCGCGTTGCCGCCTTTACCGGCCGGCGTGCATGAAGGCTGGATCGAGACGCCGCCGGACGGTTTGAACATTGATAATCGCCTGTATTTTTTATTGCGGGTCCGCGATCGATTACAGGTGGCCGTGGTAGGAACGCCGGGCGACGTTTTTTTCCTTGAACGGGCGCTTAATCCGGTCACCGATCGTGCGACAATAGACTCATCGGTGTACCGACCGAACGAACTTCCGATCGGCGAACTCAGCCAATTTTCGACGATTTTCCTCTGTAATGCCCTGCCCCTGAGCGGTCAAGATATCATTGCGCTGGAAGAATACGTGCGTATGGGCGGATTGCTGGCGATCTTTCCCGGTGATCGGGCGCAGCCGTCCGATTACGAGAGCTTTGCGATATTGCCCGCGTTACCCGCACAAATCGCCGAGATACCCGCCGAACGCCGACGCCGGGTACTATTGCTGCTGGAACCAACCGATCCGCTGTTTACAGGCATGCAATTGCCGCCCGGAACCATTCCCTCCATCACGGCACAACGCGAATTGCGATTTACGAACCAACACCCCGAGGCGATCCCCATCGTCGGCGCCTCGCGCGAGTTTCCGTTCATGCTGGCACGCAACAGTGGCGCAGGCCGTGTGCTGATATTCAGCGTATCGGCGGATCGCCGCTGGAGTAATTTGCCGCTTTCACCGTTTTTTCTGCCTTTTGTTCATCAGATCGTCCGTTTCGGCGCCGGCTTGGGCGAAGATCCGCTGTTTTTGGAACCGCATCGTACGCTGATACTTTCGGATATTCTGGCCGACGTATCCGACAACGCCGATCTGCGTTCTCCCGACAATAATCCGCTGCCGATCAGAACCGTGCAACAACAATATCGCGCCGTACAAATTGTCGAAGACGTCATGCATCCCGGAACCTATTCCTTGCGCATGCCCGGCGCTACCGAGTTCAAACCTGCCTTTGCCGTCAATGTTCCCCGCAAGGAATCGGAGCTGACCCGCGTGGAGGCCGGCGACATCCCCGAATGGCTGGGGGTCGAAACGTTACACATGGCGGAAACACGCGATCAATTGTTTCGTTTGGTAGAGGAACACCGTCTGGGCCGTCCGCTGGGAGAGACCTTGCTTTGGCTGGCATTGATGCTTTCCATGGTTGAACTGTTCATGGCCAACCGTTTGAGCCGCAGTACCCAGCCGTTGACGGACCAAATGATCATCGAATCCTCGGGACGGGTGAAAAAGAAATCATAATGAAACATGCTTCCAATCAAGGCCTGACGCGATCATGTTAAGCGAATTTATTTTCGAACATACGACGGCGACAAGCGCCATTATCGTAGCCGTTATCGGCTGTCTGCTGCTGGGCATCTACGCCTTCCGGCGCTATCTGCCGTTTAACCTTCTGACCATGATCCTGGCGGGAATGCGCCTGCTTTTCCTGTTTTTGCTGTTCTGGTGCCTGTTATTGCCGTCGTTGCGCCAGGCAACACGGCAGATACTTAAACCGCGATTTCTCTTGGTTATAGATACATCACGCAGCATGGAACTTACACCGCGCGAAGATGTTACCACCCGATGGCAGACGGCACGCGAGGTACTCAGTCAACCCTGGCCCCGCATTGTCGGCGCCCAGGCGGATATCGATGTGTATCCATTCGCCGTCGATCCGGGTAACCGTTTGCGTCTACAAGATGTCGCCGATATGACACCGGACGGCGAGGCAACGCATATCCGCGCCTCTTTGCGGCGTATTATCGACCGCTATCGCGGTCAGAACGTGGCAGGCATGTTGCTGCTCAGCGACGGCGTCGACACACGCGAAACCACTGATGAATGGGCCAGTGAAAGCTGGCCCTTCCCCATCTACACCGTCCGGCTCGAACCGTCGGGTCTGTGGGAAGTGGAACCCGACATACGGGTCGACGCCGTCAACACGCCGCGCCGCGTGGTGGTCGGCTGGGACACGGAACTATCGGCGGTTATATCCGGGCAGGGCACCGACGGCGCCATGATTCCGGTACAATTACTTAAGAACGACGAATTGACGCAGGAAATACCCACCCAGATCCCCGAGGGCGGCGGTTCCCGCGAAGTCCTGTTCCAGTTGCGACACGATAACGTGGGCCAACATACGTACACGGTCAATCTACCGGCACTGGAAGGAGAGACCAACACCAATGATAACTTCTTTTCCGTTTCCATTCTCGTGACCGACGATCGTAACCGGCTGTTATATGTCGAAGGGGTTCCGCGATGGGAATCAAAATATATCAACCGGGTTCTGCAAGCCAACACGCTGATCGAACCGTTGTCGTTCGTCCGCGGACCGGACGGCAGGTTTCTTACCTACGGCGCACGCGGCAGCATGACAACCGATATGACCGAACGGGAACTGAGCTTTTTCAATATTTTACTGATCGGCGATTTGAGCGCCGAAGAACTGGGCGCGGAACGCGCCGAAAACCTGCTGAAATTCGTCGAGGACGGCGGCAGCCTGATCCTTATCGGCGGCGCGAAAGCATGGGGCAGCGACGGATACGCAGCGACAGCACTGCAGCGGCTGCTGCCGTTGCGTAGTTCGCCACGGGCGCAACCCGCGGAAGGTCGTTTCCGGGTTTATATCACGGAAGACGGTCTGCAACACGAAATCATGACCGAACTGCGTCAACACCAGGACAATTTACCGCCGTTATTATCGTATTTTCCCGGCGGCGAACTGAGTCCCGGCGCCACCGCGCTCGTCGAAGTTGAGGACGGCGGTGAAAGGCAACCCCTGGTGGCTGTCCAGCGTTACGGTCACGGCAAGGTGGCCGGTATATTGACCGATTCCCTGTGGCGCTGGCGGTTACAGCCGGGCGCGGACGATCATTTTTCCAGTTTCTGGGACCAGATGATCGCTTGGGCGGCGCCTTCGGAAACCGAGCTGGACGAGTTCCAACTGGATCTGTTCGCTGATGCCGACCAATTGTTCATGGGCGAATCTATCACGCTGCAGGCGCGCATGGGTAGCCGCGATGAATCCGCACTGCGCGGTTTATCGGCATCCTGCGAACTCGTGGCGCCTTCGGGCCGGCGGATGCCGTTCCGCATGACACCGCAAACCGTCACGACAACATCGGGCCGTACCCTGCCGGGATTTGCCGTCGACGTCACACCCGAAGAATCAGGAATGTATCGCGCCGTCGCCACGGCAACCTTCGACGATAACACCGTCGAATCGGCGCCCTTCTCGTTTTACGTCAGACCTTTCACGCCGGAATCCAATCCGCGTCCAATCAATACCGATGTGTTGATCGCACTGGCCGAAAACAGTCACGGAAAATTCATGAATCCGGAAGACGTTACCGATATCCTGTCGGCGCTGAGGATGGATGCTTCCGACGAAGAACGCATTTCATTCCGATCGCTATGGAACAATTGGTGGATTATGATGGCACTGATTTTATTGCTGGCCGTCGAATGGACGACGCGAAAGATGAAAAACATGGCCTAGCGTGAGGGTATGTCAATTGCGATGAATCAAATCCGGAAAAACTGTCATTCCGAGCGAAGTCGAGGGATCTCGCGATCAACATGCAGGCGCGGATCTTTCCCGTTTTTCTCTTGATTTATTCGTGATCTTTGCTATATTATACAACCAGAGGAGCAGGTTAGCCCATACGAAGGAGATAAGAAAACGATGAAGACACTCGCAATCAGCTTGTCTTTTTTAATGTTTGCACTGGCCGGTAACGTCACGGCGCAATCCTGGCGTCGCGGCGAGAACCTGATGTTCAACGGCAGTTTCGATAACGAAGACGATCCGTTGAGCGGCTGGACGTATAACTACAGCTTTCTGTATCAACGTGAAGCAACCGAGTTCGACAGCCGGCATTACGAAGAAAACCACGAGCGCGTCGAGGTTTTAGAGCATGAGGGCGGTCGCCGCAACGTACTGCGCCTCAAGGCGAATCCACCCGCCGGAACCAAGGTTGACGGTCCGCCGATTCCCATTGATTCCGACGGTCGTTATCGTCTGACCATGTACGCCAAGACCAGCGGTCCAAATGTACGCCTTATTATCGAAGGTTACATGTGGCGTCCGGGCATACGCCCCCATGACGGCATTCCCAAACTGACCGAATTACGCAAAACGTTTCGCAGTAAACCGGTTTATTTCGGTTCGCAAAGCGACGGTAATTTCAGCAATGTTACGGGCGGATGGTCAAGAGGCGTGCGTGAATTCCCCGATAAAGACATGTCGCGCCAAGCGCTTCGCGCCTGGGAACGTACCGAATTCGCGGTATTGCATGTAGTGGCGATTCTTGGGAAACCGACGGGAAGTTTGTACATTGACGATGTGGTTCTGGAAAGAATCGAGTAATCCGTATCCCGGCGAAGTATCGGGAAAGGAGTGTTTATCATGACACCTGAAGAAATTCTTCGCGAACTAGCGCGCATAGCAGGCCGCCTGGGCCGATGGCAGGCCCAGTGGCGGGCAACCATCACGGCCGCCGCCGTGCTGATAGGTCTATGGATATTTACTCTGTCGGACATGGCGTTGCGATACAATCGCGGCGGCAGAGTGGCCATATGGACGCTGCTGATGCTTGGGCTTGTTTCCGGATTGTACACGATTATCCGGGCATTGGCCCGGCGACGCCCAGCGCGAGCGGTTGCCGCTCGTATCGAACAGTGTTTCCCGCAATTGGACAATCATTTGATCAACTACGTCCAATTCGCGGCTTTACCCCAAAAGAACCCGCTCATCTCAGCCTATCTGCAAGCCGGTGTGCCGAGTTTTAGAGAAATAGAGATCAAGGCAATGAAAGACCGCCGTGCGCACCGGCGTGCCGCGATCGGCTTGTTGGTCGCAGCAGTCCTGCTGATGGCGCCCACCCTGTGGGCGGGATCGGCGTGGACCAATGCCATGTTGCGCATTATCAACCCGTTCTCCGCCAGAACGCCATCGACACTGGCACGCATCATCGACGTACAACCCGGCGATCACGCGGTGCTCGCCGGCGGTTCCGTACTCCTCGAGTGTTTTGCCGACGGCCAGCGTGGACAAGAAGTCTTTCTCGAAATATGGCCCGACGACGATCAACGCAGCGTCATTTCGCTGGACACGTTCAAGGGTGACGGCGTGGAAGAGTTCGCACACCATATCTCCAGTGTTACGGCCGGCCTACGCTACCGCTTTCGCGCCGGCGACGACCGCTCCGCCATATACCGGATAAATACATTGGCCCCGCTTGCATTCACCCGTATCGAGATCGAGGTAGATCCGCCCGAATACACAGGGTATCTACCGGATCGTTTCAGTATCCTTGACGATCACGTCGATATCCCGGAAGGTTCAGAAGTTATCCTGCACGTCGAGTGTAATCGACCGCTGGTATCGGGCGAACTGGTGAACGCCGGCCATGCGCCGGTCACACTGGAACCGACGAAAAACGGTTCGTTGACCGGCAAGATGGAGGCTGCTTGCGACATTGTCTGGAACCTGATCGTGAACGATGCCAACGGACTCCGGGCTGAATCCGAACTTAAACTCGATATATTACCGGATCAAGCGCCGATTTTGGAAGTCATTTCCCCGACCGCCCGAACCACGCTGGGTCCGGGAGCACGTGCGCGTATCTCGTGGGAAGCCATGGACGATTACGGGCTGCGACGGATTGTCCTGGAACAAATGGAGCCGGACGCGCAACCGAACGATGAAGGCTGGCCGGTTACCGAATGGGATGCCGACGGAAGACGTCAGTTCAGTGCGACATGGACCGGCACCGATCTGCCGGCGGGAATACCCAGCGTATTCCGTTTGGTCGCCATCGATAACCGCCCCGGCGAACCCAATCGTACCCAGTCGGCGCTCATCGTATTCGACGTCGGTACCGCATCCGATGTTGTCCAAAAGGAAAAAGATGCGGTTGCCAAAGCGCTGGAATCGTTTTCCAGTATGGTAGAATTGCAGCGGGAAACGCTTGAGCGAACCGAACAGCTGCGTGCGGTCCTCGCAGATGCGCGGCCGCAACACTGGCGCGAGGTCGGTGTGCGCCAAAATGAAGTCCGCCGTATTGCCGGCGCATTGCTGGCCAATCCAGCCAAACCTTTGGGACCGATGTCGGAAATGGTGCGCAGCCTGTTTCACGGACCCATGACCGACGTGCTTGATGTCGTCAGCCGCGTAATGACGGCGGACGACCGCCAGCAAGGACCCATGGCCGATCAGGTTATCTTGCTTCAGAAACGGATTTTGCGTGCGTTAACCCAGGTTGATTCGCAAATGGATAGAATTCAGGAAAACCGGGATATCGCCGGCATCATTTCGATGCTTGAATCGCTGATTCAAAACCAATCCCGTCTGATTAGCGATACCTCATTATCGTTGGCCGAACAACGTGATCCGGAACGTTCGCTGGCTAACCGTCAGGACCGTTTGGCCAACGATGTATTTGAATTTCTTAGATTGTGCCGCGACGATGCCGATCGATTCATGGGGAATAATCCGGAATTTGCGGACACTTTGCGGCGTGTGGCCGACTATTGCGAAACGCAAGGCGCGGCGGAGTCCATGCTGATTGCCGCCGCACATCTTGAAGATAGAGATGCCGGCGCGGCACTCGAACCACAGCAAGCCGCTCTTGAAACCCTTGAACACTGCATGAACATGCTCGATTCATGGCGCGGCGAAGAAGCTTTGGAAAAAATGGATATGTTCGCGGACACGTTGGCAAGCGCTATCGATAAATTCGAAAAAATGATCGATCTTCAAGGTCAGGTCGTTGACTCGATTCGACAAGTCGGCCAACAGGACGATAAATCGAAGGAAGACATGGATCATCTGGGCGCGGAATTGAAAGAAATTCGCGAGAACATGAAGGAAACACTACTACAACTGGCCAACGACCTTCATATCTTCCCCGAACTACCGGTCGGCAACGATCTTGTCCAGGACGTCTTCCAGGTATTCGAAGACGTGGAACAACGGGAAGGCTCGGAAACCGGCGAAGTGAGCGAACTCGGTATCGGCAAAAACGAAGACAGCTCCATGGAACTACTCGAGGCGATGAAAGACTTCAAGGAACGTCTGGAAGACATGGAACAATGGTTGCCGGACGAACCGAACCGCTTGAAAGTCGAGGCCGAGAGTTTCGATCAGGAAGAATTTCCCAACGATATCCCGATCATCCCCATGGCCAGCGAAATGGAAGACGTAATCGGCGACCTGCTCGAGAAGTTGGATCAAGGTCATGATACCGACGATACGGCAACCAACATCGGACAGCCCGACGTTGAAGCCGGCTGGGAAGTCACCGAAGGACAGGTAACCACTTATAGCGCCAAGGGTATGAGCGGCAACGAAGAGCCCGATCACAAGGAACAGGACGGCCGGTCAAACATCGGTCGCCAGGGTATGTCCGACGGAGAGACGGCGGCCGGAAGCGGCGCCATCAGCGAAGGCGACGACGATATTCAGGAGCGTATGACTCAGGATTCGGCACAGAGCGGTCATGTCGAAGAGTTCAGCGATCCGGATGAAGTAGATGTCGTCGCTACCGGTGGCGGAAAACAAGCCGGCCATACGGAAGAACTCGGCATGTCGGGCGACGGCCCGCGTCGCGACGCGCTGTCGCAAGAACCGTCACAAGCCGGATGGGACGCCATGATGCGGCGCGATGCCGAAGCGTTGTACGCGCGCGCCTCGCTGTCACACGTCAAAACGGGTTCTCTTGATGAAGCAATTCGCCATTTGCGCCATGCCGAAGAAGCCGCAAAACACGGACTGCCGCTCCAGCAAATCCAGGAACACCGGCGTCGGGCGTCCGCGGCGTTGCGCCGTACCTTGACGCAACTCGGTCCGGGCATACCCAGCGACACGATGGAGCTTGATTATTCGCCGCCGCATATCGAAGACCAAATTGCCGGCGCCGCCCAGGAAGCTCCGGCAATCTATCGCGATCTCGTGTCCGAATACTTCAAAGCGTTGGGCAATGCACCGTAATACAGTCGGCAAGGCTCGCATCAGCTCGCGGGAACAGTGCGTTATCATGATGAAAAATCACGAAACAAAAAGACCATTCACATTCAAAATGTTTTGGCAAGGGCTATTGTTTGGCTGTTGTTTACTGTCCGTTACGCTGACTCATAGCGATGCCCAAACCCGGAATAATTGGCATGATCCCGATTCACCGTTGCGGTTCAATGTCGCTATCGAATCGCAACCCACGGATCAGCGAGCGGGCATCGTCGCAATACTGCCTGACGGCGGGCTGCTGCCAGGCCCCTACCCCGTGACCACGGTCGTCGACCGCGGCGGTAACAGGCTGGAGAGCGAATGTCTCTGGCACAATCCCGACGAAGGATTCGCTATCGTATTCCAGCGCCCTACCGTAGGACTGGCGGTCTGGATCTATGTCAAGGGCGCCAATCAGCTCAAGCTACATACGCCGCAATCGAATTTCAAGCCCAGCCTGATGGTTTACGTGCAACGGGCTGCACCTGGCAGCGCCGACTTGCGAGGAGCACAACAGTTGGCCGCAAATTCGCCGCCGGGCCGTAACGCCCGGTTCGGTCTCGTCGATGAAATCCGTTCCCGCAATAATCCGCTCTGGCGCGAAGACACGCATTTCGAGACCTACTATAGCGGATGGATCAGACCGCAACGTGCAGGCCGCACATGGATTGCGACCGTATCCCAGGACGGTTCGCGGGTACGGATCGACGGCAACACCATCGCCACATGGCCGGCCGGCAAACCGCGCGCCGAAGGTCAACGAGGCGAAATCGGCGGAAACGTAGAACTTACCGACGATATTCACCGTCTCGAATATTTACACTACCAGACCACCGGCGCGTTGGAAATGTTGCTGGCATGGCGTTTACCGGGACAATCCTCCGGTAGTCTGCCCACCGAAATGCGCAGAGGAAATTTTGTGCATTCCGGTAGAGGTAGATTGGTCGGCGCCGAATCACGTGACGGGTCGCCGCTGCCTTTGATTTCCGCGGAGCGCTTGAATCATCTGTGGTTATTCGACAACCCGATTTTCCTGGTCCGTTGCTCGGTTAATTTGGCGCGTAACAATCCGGAAGACAGCGTCTATACATGGCGTATCGGCAACAGTCCTGAAATCCGGGAAAACGATTTTCTCTGGCTTATCGAGGGAACACGGGAAACAGGGATACAGCTTTCCGTTGCATCGGAAAAGGGCACGGCATCGGCACGCCTGCCTTTTTATTTGCGGCGTCATACGAGCAGTGCATCGATCGACAATCCTGATCACCGCCAAGCTTATCGCCGCGCCTTTTTGAATATGTGCCGTATGCTGCCGCCGGGAGTAAGCCCGGCGCAACAATGGTCCGGCGACATGTGGAAAACCCTGCTGGAAATTCTCGAACCTTATACGGCAAGCGAACTTCTGGTGGAATTATTCGATCGATCATACGACGATATCCGCGATATGCCGCCCGAAATCCGCTATCGACTGCAAGATTACTTTTTTGAGATCATCCGTTATACCGACAAGGACGCGGCTGCCGAATGGCTACGGAAATTCCAGGCCGATGCCGAGGATCGTGAGCGGCGACTGCACTGGCAATTGACCCATGTCGATTTCCTGATATACGATAAGGGCGCGACCAACGAGGCGCGACGTATTGTCCGCGATTTACAACGCGCATCGGGTAATCCAGAAGTTTCAATCCGCGCCGACATCCGGGAAGGCGACATCGAGCGACTGGCCGGCAACTACGAACAGGCCAGCCGCATTTACAGCCGGGCTCAGGATCGTTCCGCCTCACTGCGCCGGACCCGGCGTACGCAACAAACCCTTGAAGCGACCGGAACAACCCTGCGTGGCGCCGACGCTATCCGGGAAGCGCGCGAACAACGCCAATCCGCTTCGCTACGGCAAGCCAGGCGGGCGCGAGTCGAAGACTGGCGCGTCATGGCCGTACGCGGTTCAATGCATGCCGAAACTATCCGGGAACTGATTCGTACCGGATACCTGTTCGAAGCCCGCGACGCAATCGCCCAATGGGAGATCGAATTTCCATTGCACAAAATCGCCGAAGATTTACTGATTGCTGAAGCCGAATATTACATGGCCATAGGCAACTACCGTCGCGCCGTTATGTTGCTCGCAAACTATCGCGGCGGCGTAGGCATGACTAACTTCCTGCCGATGGCCATGCAAATGGAACTTGAAAGCCTCTTGCAAATGGAACAAGACGACAAAATCCGCGAGTTGATCAAGGAAATTCAACGCCGGTTACCCAATCATCC
>PWZG01000583.1 GCA_003567575.1 PVC group bacterium
AAACCGTTAGCCGTTCACTCGCGTGATCTCCCTCTCCCTCTGGGAGAGGGCCGGGGTGAGGGTTGACGAAGCCATTAGTAATCAAAACGGCCGCGGCGGAAGCGCAACAGGACACAAAAATTTCTTTAGCGATTTGCCTTTGTGCCCGTGATATGATTTTATCTGAAAGCAACCGACCCGCCTTCACCGATCCTACGGCGTGGATGAGCGAAGCGAAGGTTATCCTTAGGGCGCGAAGATGCCGTCAATCCGGCTGACATGTGACTTTATGACGATTTATGGTGTATACTGTATGAAGAGCGTGTATGAAAGTCATCACGCATAGGGTAATCGGTATGTTATGGGGTTAGATAACCAAAGGAGTAAGAAATGATGAGAACTCGGAACATCGTGGTATGGTCGGCTGGAATAGCGGGTTGCCTGTTATTAGGGCAGGTAAACGCACGGGATGGGGCGGCGCCGGAACGTGAGCGCGGACGCGAACGCGAACGGAATCGCACCGAAATTACGGAACAAATGCAGGCGCGGCGTCAGGCCAATCTGGAGTTTTGGAAATCGGTTGAGGGACGCGATCCGGGCGATGCGCTGCCCGACGTAAAAACGCATCTTAGGACACAGCACGAGGAGAATTTGGCCGCGATGGAAGCCCGATATGCCCAGATTGTTGCCCGCGCCGGCGTCAGAGGAGATGAGCAAGAAGGCGCAGGCGCTCATCGGAAGGAAAATTTACAGCAGCTTGAGGAACGTCATGCGACAAGGAAAACCGCTATGGAGGAACGTTTCGCTGAGATGATCAAGAACCTTGATGCCATGGCGGAAAAGGACGATTTGACCTGGGCGGAAGTACGTGCGGCCGCGCGACCAGGACGTGTGCGTCAGGAAATGCGTGGCGATCGCGAAGGACGACCGGAAGGCGCACAGCGGCCTGAGCGGGGGGCGCTGGGTGAAAGAGGCGAAAGAGGCGAGCGAGGTGAAAGAGGCCTGCAAGAAAGAGATGGCAAGAGAGGCCAGGATCGCGGCCGCGACCGCGACGGACAACAACAAGGTCAGAAGAATCGAGAAGGCGTCCGGCCGGCTAAATAGACGGCTCGGATTCGGATACGATAGACGCCAGCGAGTGTACTGTCCGACAAATAGCCAGAAACAACCATGTGTCATCCCGAGTTTGTCGAGGGATCTGCGAGTGTCCGTTGAGCACGAGATCCCTCGACTTCGCTCGGGATGACTGGCTTTTTGAAGTTAATTCGTCGCAATTGACTTACCCAGCACTAGCCCCTATCTGAAAACAGTTTCGGATGGGGGCTCTTCGTTTTATATTCAGACGGCTTGATTTATCCGACTTGCTGTGGCATTATAAGAACGTTTTCGTTTTACCATTGAAACAACTTGAAAAACCTTTCGGAGACCAATATGACCGACATAACCGACAGACACACCAACGTATCCGACTTAACTCAGCGCGTGCAGCGTCTGCTTGCGGACATACCCATCACCGATGTTCATACGCATACCTTCGATCCAGCCATGGGTTCGCTGCTGTTGTGGGGAATCGACGAATTATTGACGTACCATTACCTGGTGGCCGAGGTGTCACGCGCGCGGCCCGACATGGATATCGCGGCTTTTTTTGGCATGCCGAAGAGCGATCAGGCCGATTTGATTTGGAACGAATTATTCGTCAAACGCAGCCCTGTTTCGGAAGCATGCCGTGGGGTAATTACGGTTATGGACCGTCTCGGTTTGAATACGGCCACGGATAATTTAGCGGAAGCGCGTGACTATTTTCGCAACCAAAATATCGGCGACTACGTGAATACAGTCTGCCGGCTGTCGAAGGTCAACGACATCACGATGACCAACGATCCGCTCGATCCAGAGGAATACGTTTGTTGGGAACAGGGGTTCGACCGGGATCCACGCTTTCACGCAGCGCTAAGGCTGGACAGTGCCTTGATGCAATGGCCGGCGGGCGTACCCCGCTTACAGCAACTTGGATATCGCGTAACGAACCATCTGGATGATGCAACATTCGGCGAAATTCGACGTTATCTTATGGATTGGCGCCGTCGTTTGGACGCGCGTTATATGGCCATCAGTCTGCCGCCGACGTTCCGTTACCCTCAAGCGGATGCCTGCATCACGACCTTGATTCGCGAAACCGTTTTACCGGTGGCACAGGATACCGGTTTACCGCTGGCGATGATGATTGGCGTCAAGAAACTAACCAATCCGGCTTTGCAACTCGCCGGCGATTCGGTCGGTAAAGCCGAGATAGAAACGGTCGAACGGCTGGCGCTTGATTACCCCGGCGTACGTTTCGCCATCACGATGTTGTCTCGTGAAAACATGCATGAACTCTGTATCGCGGCCCGTAAATTCGCCAATATTCTGCCGTTCGGTTGCTGGTGGTTTTTGAACAACCCGTCGTTGATCCGCGAAATCACCGCCATGCGTCTGGAAACGCTGGGATTATCATTTATTCCGCAGCACTCCGATGCACGCGTGCTGGACCAGTTGATTTACAAATGGGAACATTCGCGGGATATTATCGGCACGGTATTGGCCGAGAAATATGCCCTTTTGCCGCATGCGATCGACGACAAGACTATTCAGCGGGATTTGCATCATCTGTTCGGCACACCTATTGCCGCCACGGCCGGACAATAACGACGCGCCATCACCATGCCATGCTGTTTCCAAGTCTATACCGGCGACGGTAAAGGGAAAACCACGGCCGCGCTCGGTCTGCTGCTGCGCGCCACTGGCGCCGGACTGCGGGTTTTTTTCAGCCAGTTCCTCAAGGACGGACGGTCCAGCGAGTGTACGGTCTTGCGCGAACGATTTCCGGAGGTTACATGCCGCTATTGCGGGCGCGGCGTATGGGTCAAGGGCAAACCGTCGGCAGCCGACAAGGCCGCCGCCCAAGCCGGTTTCGAGGAATTATGCACGGCGGTAACCGGCGGCGCATACGATCTGGTCATCGCCGATGAAATCCATCACGCGAT
>PWZG01000528.1 GCA_003567575.1 PVC group bacterium
ATTGAACTATCGCATGTTGCCTGATATGATGTCTCTGAAAGCAACCGGAGCGAAGCGAAGGTTACCCTTGGACGGGATTGGCGCGGGCCCGTTTTATGATGGGATCGTAAACGCGGACGGAATCCAGAGCCGTCGCTTGGATGCCGTGAACGGTTACAAGAAGTGTATGTCGGCGGTAAACACATCAAAGCGGAGAAAACCATGAGAAGACGAAACCGCAAGGGTTGGAAAACATGGCGTGGTGCGGCCGCGGCATGGCTGTTCTGGGTGGCCGGTATGACCGGCGTAACCTTCGCCGAATCGGTATGGATTGCCGATGGCCAATCGCATATCACCGTGGTCGCGGAGACGGAGATTCTGGAAATGGATCCGGACGCGCGGGCCAACCGTGATCGTTTGCCGCTGCATTGGGCGGTGCATGATCTGGCGGATTACCTGGAAAAAATCAGCGGTGTCCGGCCCACGCTGGCGGCCGAAGCGCAACCGGGTACGATTCCTGTTCGCGTCCGCCTTCTGGACGACGGCGCGCCATTGAGATTGTCGTCCGAACTGGGCGATGTTTATCGAATCGATATCCGGTCCGACGGCGCGGAACTGGCGGGTGAAGCGATCCACTCCACCGCCTATGCGGTTTATCATCTGCTGCACGAGTTGGGTGTGCGCTGGTATGGTCCCGAAGCATGGACCGAGATTATTCCCGAGCATGAACGGATTGCGTTTGAGATCGGGGTGCGCGAGTTCGCGCCCGATTATCAATCGCGCCATGTATGGGGCCTTGATCCCCGCTGGTTGTTGCGCAATCGTATGGGAGGACCTTCGATGCCGCAGGGCCACGGGTTCCATGCCTTCATGCAGGGACGTGAACCGCGCGGCGAAACACCGCTGGTTGAACGACACCCGGAATATTACCCCATGGTCAACGGACAGGTCCGCGGCCGTCAGGCTAATTTGTCGCATCCGGACGTTCTGGAACGGGCCATCGCTTATGTGCGTGAACGGTTCGATCGCTATCCCGATGCGCTTGGCTTGGCCATCGGTCCCGACGACGGCGCCTTGCTGGATCAGCGGCCGAAATCACGGGCCATGATGTCAGGACGGCCCGATCCTCTTTCTCCGCAATATCAGGATGCTACCGATCTTATGGTGCGCTTCGCCAACCGGGTGGCGGAAGCGGTGTACGAGGAGTATCCCGATAAATTGCTAGGTTTTTACGTGTATTCCAATCACAAAACCGTACCTGAGGTCGCACCGCATCCGATGCTGTTCCCAAAGGTAGCGCCGATAAGTTATAGCCGATACACTTATATCGGTGCGCCGCATTCGCCCACCGCGGTATATCTCAAGCATACCATGCTCGAATGGCAGCGGTTATCGCCGCGGATCGGGTTTTATCTTTATAATTTCAATTTGGCCGATCATGCCATGCCCTTTACGCGCGTCTCGGTCTTCCGGCGCGATCTTCCCAATTTGTATCACTGGGGATATCGCTACGCCACGATCGAATCCGGCGCCAACTGGCATACCATGATTCCCGGTAATTATATGATCGGCCAACTGCTTTGGGATGTCGACACCGATGTCGATGCCCTGCTGGAAGAGTTTTATCACCTCTATTACGGACCGGCGGCCGATGCGATGCGCGCCCATGACCGTCTTCTGGAAACGGCGTACGAAAACGCCTCGGCGTACGCCGGAAATAAATGGTCGATGCACCGTATTCTGTCAACGGAGATCATGGCCGGACTCGAAGATGCGCATGCCGCGGCCCGCGCGGCCGCCGCTAACACGCAACCATACGCACGCCGGGTTTCGGTGCCGGGTTACAGTCTTCGCTTCGCCCAGGGCTGGTTCCGGGCACAGCAGGCTTTGCAGCTTTTCGATTTCACGGCCGCGGCAGCGGAAAGCCGCGCCTTTCTGGACGCATACCAGGAAGCGCAGGATGCCGGGTTGACCACCGGCGAATTGATTTGGCGGGATCGCAGCGGACAATCGCACCGCAACTTTTTTGCGGCCAATGCCCGTCGCTACTGGGATATCTTCCATCACCGTTCGTTCGTCTCCGCCGAGGCGGTTGAACGCGAAGGACGGCGCATTCTCAATTTACCGGATGTCTGGAAGGTTTGGCTCGATTTTACCTGTGTCGGGGAATTGCAGGGATTGGCCGATCCGCGTTCGCCCAAGGATACCTGGATGGAACTCAAAACCTATTCCGCCACCATTGATGAACAGGGGTTTCCCTTTTTCCGGGGCTTGATCTGGTATGCGCTGGATATCGATGTCCCCGAATTCACGCTGGCGGAGGGCGAGGCGGCTTTTATCTGGTTCGGCGGCAACGACAGCAATACGCGCGTTTTTCTCGATGGCCGCTTCGCCGGCGAGTTCCGTACCTCTAACTTTAACCCGGCGGAAATTGACGTGACACCGTTCCTCCGTCCGGGCGCCAGGCAACATCTGGTGGTGTCGGTCGACAACCGGCCGGTATACGAACTGGGTACCGGAGGCATCATGCGTCCGGCGGTATTTTATATCCGTGCCCTGCGGCCCGATGAGGAACCCGCTCCGGTTCCCTCGCCGGAAGATGTCGGCCCCGAGGATCGACCCCTTTTCGGTCCGGAATAAAGAATTTTGAAGGCGGGGCGAATGGTATTCTTGGAAACATCCATGATTTTGGCGATTGATCAATCAACCGACCGAGCCGGCCTGGCCTTGATGATCGGGGACACGGTGCATGCGCGGCAATGCTGGACCGCTGTACGGCGCGGCGCCGATCCGTTGTTCGAAATATGGCGGGAACTACTTGATCGATCCGGTGTCGTGCCGGCGGCCATCAAGGAACTGGTGGTCGGGTTGGGACCCGGAAATTATACCGGTTTGCGTGTCTCGCTGGCTGCCGCCCGTCTATGGGCCTTGCCGGGGAACGTGCCGGTAACGGGTGTCGGCAGTTCACTGGCAATGGCCGTGGCTGCCGTCGATAACGCGGCGGCGGCGCTGGTCGCCGC
>PWZG01000334.1 GCA_003567575.1 PVC group bacterium
ATGATCGCAAAGGCGACCGACAAAGGTAAAGATTAGGGTAAAGACGAGGGGTAGACGGATGCCTCTTTGTCTTTGCCGTAATCTTTACCATTGTCTGAAAACACGGGAAAAGCGGTCAACGATTACGCGGCACGATTACGCAACACGATTGTTTGCGGTCTCCTCGTGTCTCGTAATCGTCGCGCGTAATCGTGCTCCGTTCTCTCGTGTCCCGAAGAATCTGAGGCTTTCCTACGCGGATTGATCGACAGCAAGCATAAAACATGGTATTATGATAGCTTATGGATTATTGAAATCCCGACGGGATGGTCCCGCCGGGCGCAGAGATGGACACTATGATACACACGTTCGACCAATTGGGGCTCAGTCCCGAACTACTTCAAGGGCTTATAAAACTCGGTTTCAAGAAACCGACGGATATTCAATCTGCTGTGATTCCTGAATTGCTGGGCGGTGACCGCGATCTGGTGGCCAAGGCCCAGACCGGCACGGGAAAAACGGCGGCTTTCGGCCTGCCTATTCTTCATCGGCTTAAAGCGGAAATACTTTTGCCGCAAGCGCTGATCCTGTGCCCAACGCGTGAGTTATGCATGCAAATCGCGCGCGATCTGACGCAACTCGCCGATTTCATGAAAGATATCCGGATTCTGCCGGTATACGGCGGGGCGGATATCCGTCCGCAACTGACAGCGCTGCGCCGCGGTGTCCAGATCGTCGTTGCCACCCCCGGCCGAATGGTCGACATGCTGCGTCGCAAGGCGGTCGATCTTTCCGTAATCCGTTGTGTTGTACTGGACGAAGCCGACGAAATGCTCAGCATGGGTTTCGAAGAGGATCTCCAGACGATCATGACGTCCGTTCCCGAAGCATCGCAAACCATGTTGTTTTCCGCCACGATGCCGCGAACGGTAGCCGACATCACGCGAAACTACATGCAAGACCCGGCGACAATCGCCATCGGCATGCATAATACCGGTCCTGACAATGTCGTGCATGAATATTACGTGGTTCATGCGCGAGACCGTTATCTGGCACTTAAACGTATTGTGGACCTAATCCCGGATTTATACGGGATCGTGTTTTGCCGTACCCGGCAGGAAACCCAGGAAATCGCCGATTGGCTGGGACGGGATGGATATCCGGCGCATGCCTTGCATGGCGATCTAAGCCAGCAGCAACGGGACCGGGTGATGAAAGCCTTTCGCAACCGGCATTGTCCGCTGCTGGTTGCAACCGATGTCGCAGCCCGCGGATTGGATGTGCGTAATCTGACCCACATCATCAACTACAGTCTGCCGGATGATCCGGGCGCCTACACCCATCGCAGCGGCCGTACGGGTCGCGCCGGCGAATCGGGTGTCTCCATCGTGCTGATCAATCTACGCGAGCATTCCAAGCTCCACCGGATCGAAAAACAGATCGGCCGTAAATTCATTTCCCGAACGGTCCCATCCGGTGACGATATCTGCCGGGTACGGCTTCATGACTGGATTAAACGCTGGCAAAACCTGGAACCGGAATCGGCGCTGCTGGATGAATTAATGCCGGCGCTCATCGAACGGTTGGACGGGATGTCGCGCGACGAGCTTTTACGGAAAGTAGCTTACCAGGAAGTACAACGTTTGCTGGAGTATTACCGCGACCAGCCCGACCTCAACCCGGAAGTGCGACGGGAACCGCACGCGGACAAGTCAAACGGCTCGAATACAACCCATGGCAACATTGAGCTGGTATTGAATGTCGGCGCCGTTAACGGTCTGACCCCGACATTGCTGTTACGCATGATCGAAACCGTCGCCCGCAAGCAAGCCGTCCCGGTCGGACGCATTAAAATCGCCAAGATGCAAACTTACATGGAAATCCCGGCATCGTTGGCGACATATATCGTCAAGAGTTTCAACACCCATCCCCCGGAAATATCCGGTCGAAAGGTCAACGTCGCCGTTGCCGGCGCTCGACGCCAATTATTCCGCAACGCCCGTTCGAAAGTCGGTGGCAACACGGGCCGCACAGGTCGTACACGGCCGCCGAAAAGGAAGCTTTTCAGGCATTCCGGGTCGCGATCTTCTTAGAGAACATTACCTGCGAACGGCGGTTTCGAATCTTAATCGCGCATCGAGTATCGTCGGAGTATCCGCGGTGGCGGTAAGCGTGACGTAGCGCAGACGCCATGGATGCGGTTGCGATTGTGCCCGGTTAATAAGACGCCACAGGTCAGCCGGCGCCAGAGCGCCCGCTGTGATCTCGGTCCGTCGCAAGTTCCAGCCGGACAAGTCCATCGGCAACGTTCTTTGTTCGCTGACAACAACGTTCGCTTCCAGATCCAGTTCGCGCAGCAAACCGCGCCAGGGGATGGGTTCGTTGACGGTTTGTTCCCAGGTCGATACCGGAGCGAAGGCTGCCGCCATTTCCGTTTCAAGATGTAGCAGTATCGCAAGTTGCGCCTGTGATCGCTCGATCGCGGCAACCTGTCCGCGGTGTGCCAGAGCGGCACGCCCCATGGAGACCACGCCGGCCGTCAACAGGACGACAGCCGTTAACCAACCGGCTATACTGACGTTACGCCGGTTCAATGCGCGCCCTCCGGTATGTCCTCCGCATCATCGCTGTCGCCGGTCGGCCGTGTCAGTGCATATTTCCGTGCCAACCGCTGCAAGTAAGCCCGCTCGATTTGGGCTGATCGTGCCGCACGCGATATATTCCAGTGATACCGTTTAAGCAACGCAACGATATAACGTGTTTCGAATTCATTGATCAACTCTGCCTTGGCTTCCTTAAAGGGGCGATTGGTGTCGATTACCAAGCCGCCCGCGCCGACAGCTCCGCGGGCCGGTTCATTCCATCCGCCGACGGTAGACAGCGTCGCTCCCGTCGCGTCGGCGCCGGATAGCGCGATCATGTTTACGAAATTCCGCAGTTCCCTGACGTTACCCGGCCAGGCATGCCGTTCGATATAATCGCGAATCATGCCGCTGG
>PWZG01000526.1 GCA_003567575.1 PVC group bacterium
CAATTAAGGAGTAGAGTAGAGTAGAGTAGAGTAGAGTAGAGTAGAGTAGAGTAGAGCGTTTGCATGATGGCCTCCGTTGCGCGGGTTGCGGGGTCGTATCGGTCTTGTTCATTTCTTCTATATAGAGCCCATCCGAAAAGGGTTTCGGATGGGGTGTTCAGTGTTCGGTGTTCAGATCCGTTCCGTGGTGGGGCCGTCGTTGGCCAGATTTTGACACACCTGTGCTGTGATCGCCGTCTTTATCGTTATGTCGGTAGCATTTACGCCGCCGGTTCAAGTTCCTCTTGTCGTCGTTGCTTGATCAAAACGGCGCGGCAGCAGTTGTAGGCCAGCACCTTTTCACTTCGTCCAGAAAAGCGCGAAGATCGGTGTCCGCAACCGGTAAAAACAAGTTGCCGTTCACGGTTCAAAGTTCACGGTTCAAAGGTTCAAATGAAGTGTGTAGTATTCTTGCTTCTGTCGACAAGTGTGTTGTTTTCTATACTTGACCCCGCGTTTGTCGCAGAACATCCGCTGCGGCAACAGCCTGGTCGGCCCCGATTTCGCCGAATTTTACCGCCGCAAACACGAGACACTCTTCGAGCAGGCTGACGAAAACGGGGAGGGGAGGGGAGGGTAGATGACAGCATATTGCATAAGAACCCCCGAAAGCCACGAATCTGAACAATGAACAGGTCTTTCTGTGCAAGTAGGATGACAAATCATGGGCTTCGACATAGACGATAGCTGTCTTAACTGCGATTATTTCTTAGTTCTGGAGCGTGAACGAGTTAACGGTCCGCCTGACGATGAAAACCTGGATCGTGATAAGCGAAGGGAACGACGATAATGGAAGCGCCATTTATCGCGGCTCAACGCCGTCCGCAATTTGGGGACCGTGAAAAACAGTTGCCGAATTAAGCGGGATATGCTATGTTAGTCGGCTGTAGTTTTGATTCCAGACCGTCGCGCGACTGTCGCGACCGTAGGGAATGGAAGTGGCGGGTTCGCAGCCGTGGGTGCGGTTGCGTTGATTGCCGCGGATTGGCGACACCGAATAAACGGTAGTTGCCGAAAGGAGACATTATGGGAATGATGGATGTTTGGGACTTGGATATCGGGATTCGGGATTTACTGGAAGCGGGCTTGCATTTCGGGCATCAGAGCAAGCGCTGGAACCCGCGAATGAAACGGTATATCTTTGACAAACGCAATGGTATTCATGTGATCGACCTGGCCAAAAGCCTGGTTCACCTCAAGGAATCATGCAAGTTCGCTTACGATACCGTTGCCGGTGGCCGCAAGATCCTTTTTGTTGGCACGAAACGGCAGATTAAGGAAGCTGTCGAGGAAAAGGCGATCGAGGCCGGCCAGTTCTACGTTACCAACCGCTGGCTGGGTGGCACACTGACCAATGCCAACACGGTACGGCGCAGTGTACGGCGCATGAAAGATCTCGAAAAGCAGGAAAAAGACGGTATTTTCGATACATTGGCCAAAAAAGAGGTTTCCCGTCTGCAAAACGAACTTAGTAAATTACGGCGTAATCTCAGCGGTATCGCCGATATGGACAATTTACCGGGCGCCTTGCTCGTGGTGGATATTACCCGCGAATCGATAGCAGTCGCCGAAGCCAGCAAACTGAAAATACCCGTCATTGCCATGGTCGATACCAACTGCAATCCGGAACTGGTAGATTATCCGATTCCGGGTAACGACGATGCGATTCGTGCCGTCAAACTCGTGCTCAACGCCCTTGGCGACGCGATACTGAAAGCATCTTCCGACTACGAGAAAATTGCCGCCGAACAGGCGCGCAAACGGGAAGAAGAGAAAGCCGCCGCCGCGGCAACCGCCGCCAAACAACCGGAGGCAACGGATAGCAAACCGCGTAATCGACGCGAACGCAAACCGACCGAAAGAACACGGAAACCAACCGCTGCCGCTGCCGTCAAGACCGACAAGGCAAAGGATACCGCCGCCGCGGCGCCGCCGGCTGAACCGACCGTGCCGACTCCTGAATCCGCACAGGATAACGCGGCGCAAACCGAATCGCCGGCCGCCGCCACCGCCGCACCGGATGCCGAGATCGAAAAGAAGGCGGTTGCCGCCGATAATGTTTAACCACAAATTTCAAAGGAGAAAATAATCATGGCACAAATCAGCGCGAAAGAAGTAAAAGAATTACGGGATGCGACAAACGTCGGAATGATGGAATGCAAGAATGCCCTCGTTGAAGCCGGCGGCGACAAGGATAAGGCGATTCGTATTCTGCGCGAACGCGGCGTAGCGATTGCGGCGAAAAAATCGGTGCGCGCCGCCAATCAAGGGCTCATAGCCGCGGCCGTGACTGACGACGGCAAGACCGGTACGCTGATCGAAGTCAATTGCGAAACCGATTTCGTCGCCCGTAACGACGGTTTCAAGGAATTCGTCGCTAATCTGGCACAACAAGCGTTGTCCGTCGAAAACGATAAACTGGCTGATACGGTCAGTGGCGATGTGACGGCCAAAATCGCCGAAATAGGCGAGAACATCGTCGTTCGTCGCAATGTACGCTTCGAGAGTAAACAACCGGGATTAGTCGCCGCTTATATTCATCTCGGCAGTAAAGTAGGCGTGCTGATCGAAATGGGATGCGGCAAACAGGAAACCGCAAGCAACCCCGTATTCGCCGATCTGGCCAAGGATGTGACCTTGCAAATCGCCGCGGCGTCACCGCGGTTTTTGAAACGCGAAGAGGTTCCGGCCGACGTCATCACAGGCGAACGCGAAGTATACGCCAAACAGGTGGAAGGCAAGCCGGAAAACATCATCGAAAAAATCGTCGATGGCAAACTTAATAAATTTTATGCGGAAAACTGCCTGACAGAACAATCGTTCATCAAGGACGACAGCGAGTCAATTTCCGGTCTGGTTGAGAAAACCGCTAAAACACTCGACGACAAACTGGAAATCCGCCGCTTTTGCCGCTGGCAACTCGGCGAATA
>PWZG01000228.1 GCA_003567575.1 PVC group bacterium
CTCTGGGTTGCGGGCGAAGCCCGCCTTGTTATGTTCCCGTGTCTAATGAAAATCCCCCCACAAACCCAGAAGCGGTTATCTTTTGCCTTGTTTTCCCGGCATGTTGCGGACCCGAAGCGGCCGCACCCGTCGTGAGCGCCGTCGCTACGACGGTTGGACGTTAACGCTGCGGTTGACCGGCTTGGAAACAGTTGACAAATTTAACCAGATTGTATAGTTTGATATCCTGAACAGTGAAATAGTTGGAATTATCGAGGCAAGGTTGCGTTATTCCCGTTTGCTGGAGAAGGCGCACCAAGCAGGGATTTCGTATTCTCCCGATCGATATCCGGTACCTGCACGCGTTAACAGTGCTCACGTTCCATATTCCATCGGCTCGTACGGACAAGCTGTCGCGCGCCGCACAGCCGCGAAGTTGTGTGGAAGACGGACCGCATAATGAAAATGAAAATTGAGATTTGGAATCATCCCAGCGCGCCTCCGTATGTCGAGAAGGTTGCCTATACGAGCGATCAGGACAATAAGGATGACTGGGCACTTGTGCGTCGGCCAGATCGCGGTGACACATGGGTTGTTCATCTGCATGGGCACGGTTCGACAGGCGATCAAATCTACACGCGTGTTGACCTGCGCGAGTTGTGGCTTTCGCATTACCTGCAACTGGGGCTTGGCATTCTTTCGCCCAACCTGCGAGGCAATGCCTGGATGTGCCCCGAGGCTGTGGCCGATCTGCATCGTCTGCTGAGGATGATCCGTAGAGAATATGGCGCTCGGACGTTCTGCTTCGCGTCCGGGTCGATGGGAGGCGCCGGTAATCTGATTTATGCAATCAACCATCCCCAAGATGTTGCGCTCATGGTCGCCTTGTGTCCCGTGACCGATATGGCCTCGTTTCATGAATGGTGTTGCATTCATCCGGGTGGGGTGCGCAACGAGATTCGTGGCGCAATCGAATCGGCCTATGGCGGTTTCCCAGATCAGGTCCCCAAGAGATATGCAGAGAATAGTGTCGTCAGGCACGCGCACAAGTTAACAATGCCATTGTTCCTTTCACATGCCACCGGGGATGACATCATACCGGTCGAACAGTCGCGTAACCTCCAGCAACGGCTGTCACACGCTTCAAACGTAACGTATGTGGAGATCGAGGGAGGCAATCACGATTCCCCGTTGCATGGGAGCGGCATGCTGAAGTGGCTGGACCAAAACGTTCAGCGGCAAAACCGGGAGTTGAAACAGATCGTCAACAGCGAGCGGATCGTTGACCCCAACCGTGCTGAATCGGCGTCGAACGATCAGGGATCGAGGAACAACGTGCTTTATGTCTGATCGACCAACACCGAATGAACAGCGATCCGTTGCCTATTTCTCCATGGAGATAGGGATAGAGGAGAACATCCGCACGTACAGCGGCGGTCTGGGCATCCTCGCGGGCGATACGATACGCTCCGCGGCAGATCTCAACGTTCCCATGGTGGCCGTTACCCTCCTGTACCGCAAGGGCTACTTCCGCCAGACGCTCGAGGCGGATGGATGGCAGCGGGAGGAGTCGGCGGTATGGGCGGTTGGAGACTTCCTGGAAGAAATGCCTCATCGCATCTCGGTTTCTGTGGAAGGGCGAACCGTGCATCTTAGGTCTTGGAAGCTCGACGTCAGAGGTATCGGCGGCGCGACGGTGCCGATCTATTTCCTCGACGCCGATCTCGACGAAAACTCGGAATGGGATCGGAATCTGACGCAATCCCTGTACGGGGGGGACGAGCAATACCGGCTTTCGCAGGAGACACTTCTTGGCATCGGAGGTGTCCGGATGCTCCGTGCGCTGGGCCATGACCACATACGAAGTTTTCACCTAAACGAAGGGCATGCCGCCCTCCTGACGCTCGAACTCCTGGACGAGGCGGCGCATCAGGCCGGCAGGGAACATCTCGATCCGGAAGACATGGAGACCGTTCGAGGCCAATGCGTCTTCACGACCCATACCCCGGTTCCTGCCGGTCACGACCAGTTCCCGGTCGAGTTAGCCCGTAAAATCATCGAAAAGAGGGAAGATTTCTTCAGCCTCGAAGGAGTTCTCCACGAGGGGGATGTTCTCAATATGACGTATCTGGCCCTCAACTTGAGCCGTCATGTCAACGGTGTGGCTCGAAAACATGGGGAAATATCGCGACTCATGTTTGCGGGCTATTCCATTGACGCCATCACCAACGGCGTACATGCGGCCACCTGGGTGTCGGCGCCGTTCAGAGACCTCTTTGACCGCCATATTCCACTCTGGAAAGACGACAATTTCAACCTGCGCTATGCGTTGAGTCTTCCCCGAGATGAGGTCTGGGAAGCCCACATGCACGGCAAACGGCAACTGCTTGACTGGGTCGACCGGCAAACGGGTATCGCCATGGATGCGAATGTGCTGACCATCGGGTTTGCCCGGCGGGTTTCGACCTACAAACGCGCCGCCCTTCTGTTTCAGGACATGGAACGGCTGAGGAAGATAGCCGCCGGATGCGGCGGAATCCAGGTGATTTACGCCGGCAAGGCGCATCCGCGGGACGAGGGCGGCAAGCAGCTTATCAAGCAAATCTTCCAGGCGAAAGATGCCTTGAAAGACGACATCCGGATTGCGTACCTGGAGAATTACGATATGACTTTGGGTGCGATGATGACCGCCGGTGTCGACATCTGGCTGAACACCCCCGAGCCCCCAATGGAGGCATCGGGAACCAGCGGGATGAAAGCGGCGCTCAACGGCGTGCCGCACTTCAGCGTGCTGGACGGCTGGTGGATCGAGGGGCATATCGAGGGACTGACCGGCTGGTCGATTGGCGATGCCGTGGTGGGCAAGGGTGAACATAGGGATCATTCCCTGGATGCCGGTTCCCTTTATGAGAAGCTGGAAAAAACTATCTTGCCGCTCTACTACAGCGATCGGGAAGGGTTCACGAACGTGATGATCCATGCCATTGCC
>PWZG01000477.1 GCA_003567575.1 PVC group bacterium
AGACGCACGTGACGGATGGTTTGCGAATGGCCGCGATCCAACGCGTCGGCAACCCGTAACAGGGATGCCAGACGCAAGATCACGGCCCGGTCATCGCGGTCCAGGGCCGCGAACTCCTTGTGCGCGGCGCAGGGCAATGCGCGCCGGTGATAACGCGAAATGACCGATACCAGCCGCATATCGTGCGCGGTAAGCCCCAATAGTTCGCTGTTGGCAATCAGGTACATGGAATGTTTATGATGCTCGCGATTACTGATGAAAGCCCCGATATCGTGTAATAAACCGGCAACTTGCAACAGGATTTCGTGACGTTCCGAAAGTCCGTGCTCGGCGCGGAATTCATCGAACAGTTTCAAACTCAGTTCGCTGACGTGGCGGGCATGTTTCTCGTCGAACGCATAACGCCGCCCGAGAGTTAGTGCCGAGCGGAATACCTGTTCGCGAAAACGCGCCGTCCATTGCGCATCCGCCGCGGCCTCGATCAACATTCCCTGGCGCAGATTAACGCGGCTGGCATAGACATCGCGGGCTCCGAAAACTTGCGCCAGGCGTACGTGCGTCAACATGGCCGGACCCGCCGTCTCAGCCTCGTTCAGCGACAAGTGATAGCGCCGCACCAAGGTTTCCGGCGCCACCGTAATCACCCGTTCAGCCTCCGATAACACGGGGCGCGGCACCTTGATTACCGGACCGTCGGCGTCCGCGGCAAAAAAACGCGAAATGGCAAACGGACAATCGCCGACATTCATGATCAGGGTCGGCGCCTGATCCACCGGCAGCGCCCGGCGTACCGGCTCGATGATCCGCCGGATATTCTGTTCCAGCAGATCGCGGACACGGTACGCGGGCGTATTATCGAATTCCACCATTTCCCGCAAGCGCAACGAGCCCAGTTTCACGCTATCGGAAAAAACCACGTACCCATTGCGGATCAGCAGCAATTTGGAACTGCCGCCGCCGATTTCAACCGACAATACATCGCCCTTCGCCAATTCCGGACGCGCTTCGAAAACCTGTTGCAAGGCCATATAGATCAAACGGTGAACCTCGATTTCGGCGATGACCCGTACCTTGATGCCGGTGGCCATATAGATACGATCCAGGAAAAAATCGCGGTTGGCGGCATCACGCACCGAGGTCGCCACGGCATGAATGGCATCGTCGGATTCGATCCCGTAACGGCGCATCACCTCACGGAACCCACTCAAGATGAAAACACATTGCTCGGTTTTCTCAGGGTCGATAACGCCACCGTCAAAGGTTTCGCTCCCCAGATTCACCGTCCGATGCAACGATTCAAGACCGCGGATACGGCCGTTGCGCGATTCGGCGATATCGGCGCGTATCGCCGTGGCGCCGATATCCACGACAGCCAGCGGACGCACCGTGCCCGGAGCTTGTGGCATCGCGGGTTTCATCATGTTTGGATTCCCATATCCGCGGCAAACGCGGCCGCTCCCTTGACAACGGCATCATCGCCCAGCGCGGCCGCCGTAATGTTCAGATCCTTGACAAATGAAGCAATTCCCTGCTCATGCAATACTTCACGGACCGCATTCACAAAAAGGTCGGGCATTTGTTCCACCAGGCCACCGCCCAATAAAATCGTATCCGGCGCCAGCAGATGTAACGGCGTGACCATCGCGGCGCCGATACGGCGCGCGGCATGACGCACGATTTTGTCCACCACGGGATCCCCGGCCTTTAACGCGGCGGCAATGACACCACTGCGTATTTTGGCGACATCGGTTCCGACCAATTTCCGTAATTCCGGCGTATCGTGGCGATAGGCGGCGGCGGCGATTTGCGAGGCGATCGCCAGCCGGCTGGCCACCGTTTCCAGACAACCGTACCGGCCGCAACCGCAAAGGTTGCCATGGGGTTGCACGCAAATATGGCCGATTTCCATCGCCGACGCCGTTTTCCCGCGAATCAAATGTCCGTCGTAAATGCAGGCGCCACCGATCCCGGTTCCCGGGAAAACACCAACCAAACAACGGGCATGGCGCGCCGCCCCCAGCCGGTATTCGCCATAAGTCCCGGCATCCACATCGTTAAGCAAGGAAACCGGAACGCCGAAACGCTTGGTCAAACCCTCTTGAATCCGTAGATTATGCCAGCCGAGATTCGGCGAATGAATAAGGACACCCTGCTCAAGATCCAGGAAACCGGCCGTACCGAAACCAATGCCCTTCACCCGCGCGACCGCGATGCCCGTCTCGCGCATCGCGTCCTCGATGGCATCCCCTACGTAGCGAATCCCGTCTTTGCCCTGAAAACCGTCCTTATGACGCAGACGAAGCCGGCCTAACGTTTTAAGATTATCGTCGAACACCACCGTCAACAATTTGGTGCCTCCCAAATCGCAACCAATCCAGTAGCGTTCAGACCCTTTCTCTTTTTTGGCCATGACGATTCTCCGTTTTTGTCGGCTAAAACCCATGATTATAGTGAATGATCATACCGCAAGGCAAGCGCAAACCGCGAAGAAATAACATTGAACGATCACTCGCGGTCTGATATGCTGTCTCTGAAAGCAACCAAAGCGAAGCGCAGGTTACCCTTGGACGGGGACGGTTCACGATGAGGAAACTCCAAAAAGCATCCGACGCATGGGTCACTGCCCGGCGTGACGCCGGCAAGACGGCGGTTGTGATCCCGGTCTACGCGGCGCCGCATATCGATCCGGCCGAACTGCGGGCGGCGTTGAACGCCACGGTTTTGGAATATTTGGCCCAAGGCATCGCGCCGCATCATCTTTTGCTAAGCGTCGACGGCGCGGCGCCCGCCGCGGCGCCGGCCGAAACGATTGGGCGGGAACATGGCGTCCCATGGATCTGTACCGGAATCAACCGCGGGAAACTGGCGGCGGTACGCCATGGTGTCGCCGCGTTACAGGAACGCGAGATCTGGGAGCGTCTGGCCGTTGTGGACCAGGATGGCGACCACTTCGCGAACGATCTC
>PWZG01000290.1 GCA_003567575.1 PVC group bacterium
GCGGAGTGCCGAGATTCCTCGACTTCGCTCGGAATGACAATGCTTTTCGAGTTGTTTCCGCGGAATTATCGGACAGCATACTACAACGATTTTTTGCAGTTTTTATTCCGGCTGGAATACGGTTTTCCAAATCGGATACGAATGAACCAGAAGGAAACCCTAATGAAGAACCATCATCCATGTTTTCCTGTGTCCTGTATTGCCAAGCTTCTACTGGCGGTCTGCCTGACTCTGACGTTGTCGGGATGTCGTGTTTTGCGTGTCGTCGAGGGCCCGCCGGAAATCGGGCTGGCCGAAGCCTACGAGGTAAAACAGCCGGTGGTTGTGGCGCCGGAAGCATCGGCGGCGGTGCGCGAGGCCGCCGCAGAACTCGCAGAGATGCTCGAACGGATCACCGGCGCCTCGTTCGCCGTCACGGAAGGCGATGGGACCCGCGGATTGGCGCTTGGGGTGGCCACGGATTTTGACGTGTTGCCCGAAGATTTCGTGTTCGCCCCCGAAAACCCGTTGCGACGCGAGGAATACCGTATGCGATCGCACAGCGAGGGCCTCTGGTTGATCGGCGCCACCGACACCGCCGTCAGTCACATGGTCTGGGATTTTCTGGAACGGTTGGGCTATCGCCTGTTTTTCTTAACGGATACCTGGGAGGTTGTACCGGAAATCGCGGACTTGCGGGTTGCGATTGACGTGGCCGAAGCGCCCGATTTCCATACCCGCCAAGCTCCCCGTGGCGCGCCCTGGACTGACCGGCAACTCTGGAATCGGTGGCGCAAGCGCAATCGCGTCAATTCCGCCTTCGCCTTGCATACCGGCCACGCCTACGACGGTATTATCCGCGCCAACCGTGAGATTTTCGCTGAAAACCCGGAGTTTTACGCCATGATCAACGGTGAACGACGTCACGCCGGCCGGGTTGACGGCGGAGGCAATATCAAGTTCTGCATCTCGAATCCCGCACTGCGCCAGGTGGTCGTCGACCATGCCGTGCGCACGGTCCGGGCCGATCCGACGCGCGACAGCGTATCCATGGATCCGTCCGACGGCAGTAACTGGTGTGAATGTGATGATTGCACGGAGATGGGCAGTATCAGTGACTTGGCGATTCTGCTGGCCAACGAGGTGGCGCAGGCCATCAACGCACTCGATTTGGGACAGAAATACGTCGGTATCTACGCTTATAATCAGCACAGTCCACCACCGTCCATCAAAGTGCATCCCAATGTGATCGTAAGTGTGGCCACCAGTTTTATCCGTGGCGGTTTTACCATAGAACAACTGATTGAAGGCTGGCGGGCGCAGGGCGCCACGCTGGGGATTCGCGAATATCATGATGTGTTCACCTGGAGCCACGATATGCCACGGCGCGCGCGCGGCGGTAATCTGGCCTATCTTGAACGCACGATTCCATATTTCCATGATCAAGGCGCACGCTTCATGAACTCCGAAAACAGCGACAGTTGGGGCGCCAACGGCTTGGGCTATTGGATCACACCGCGATTACTATGGCGGGTTTCCGAGGCGGATAATCTGGATGCGCTTATCGACGACTTCCTCAACCGCGCGTTCGGGCCGGCAGCGGCGCCCATGAAGGATTTCTACCAATTGGTCAATCGTGACCGCTCGCTGCAAACCGCCGATCATGTGGTCGCCATGATGTACCGATATCTCGACGCCGCGCGCGATTTGGCGGCGGATGATGATGCCGTGATGGCGCGTCTCGACGATCTGACGCTTTATACGCGCTATGCCGAACTCTACAACGCTTACCGGGCGGCTTCCGGTGAAGAGCGCCAGGCCGGTTTCGAATCCGTATTGCGGCATGCCTACCGGATGCGCGACCGTATGATGCTATCAACCGTCGCCATATTCCATCGCGAACGCTATCGTGATCGCGCCATGGTTATGCCTGAGGAAGCCCATTGGAGCGTTCCCGAAGAAGAGAATCCATGGAAGGACAGCACACCCTTTAGCGCCGCGGAAATCAAGGCGATCATTGACGCCGGCATCGAGGCGAACCAACCCAATCAAGCCGATTTCGAAACGCCGGAATTCAGCGCCGACCTGGTACCCGTCACGCCGCTGAATCCGCCGGAGGATATGCCCGACGGAAGTCTGCCGCTGACGGGCCGCGGGACCCGCAAGTTTTATACCTGGCTGGAAACGCCCGGCGACCTGAACCTGACCGTCACAGGCGGCTTGATTGCCCATTATCGCGATCGCGGCAACGTGAAACTCAACCTGTTTGCCGAACAGGAAGCCACGCTGGACGCCGTATCCGAAGACGATAGCGTACCGCCCGACGGCGAATCCTACACGGTAACGCTGTCATCGCCGTATGACGGACTCCATTGGCTGATCGTCTCGGACGGCAGCGACCGTACCCAACTGGAATTTCCCGAAGGACTACCGCTGACGGTTCCCTCCAGTCTTGAGACACGCGCCCGGCTGAGCGGACGCTGGTCACTGTACTTTTATGTTCCGCGCGGCACGCCATCGGTTGGCGGCTTTACAACCCATCTGACCGGGCGCATGCGTGACAGCGAAGGCGATCTGGTCCTGGATTTCGGGACGATGGAACGGACCGGTTATTTTAATGTGCCGGTTCCCGAGGGCCGGGACGGCGCATTCTGGCGATTCGAACATTGCGCGGGCGATCGCATCCTGATGAGCGTTCCGCCGTACCTCGCCGCGCGACCGGCGGATCTGCTGTTGCCCCGCGAGATCGTTCAGCGCGACGCAACGCCCCCGCCGCCCACCGATCCCGAAGTCGAGGATGAGGAGTAAAGTCGCGCGGGATCAGGGCCGACGGCGGGCGATGTAGAGTGCTTAAAGCAGAGGGGCCATAGGGGTCAGGGCTGGACATTGGATTGCGCTGAAATACCCTCATGTTTCGGAATGCCGTATGGGTAGACGCCCCACCCACACTCGTCCTCGTCCTCGATTTAGGGGATTTTTCGA
>PWZG01000489.1 GCA_003567575.1 PVC group bacterium
AAGAAGCTTTTTTCGCCGCTAAAAACAACCTCTAACGATCTTTTACAAGCCCCAAACAACCGGAATCGCCTTGTTTTATCGCATTTTTACGTGGGGCGCCCACAGAACGTAACAGAAAAACGCAAATTCTTGTTCTTAAGACCTGAAGTCACCGCTTGTCAAAGGGAAGGCGGGCAGGTATATTTATCGGTATGCATTTATCGGATTTGATTTTCGGGATTTTGGGTGGCTTGGGACTTTTCCTTTTTGGAATGAGCCTGATGTCGGATGGCATCAAGGCTGTCGCGGGCAGTCGGTTGAAGGTTTTGCTGACCGCCTTGACCCGCCACCGAATGGTTGCGGTCTTGCTGGGCGCCTTGGTCACCATGCTGGTTCAGTCCAGCTCCGCGACCACCGTGATGACGGTCGGGTTCGTTAATGCCGGCCTGCTAACCTTGAAACAGGCGCTTTACGTGGTTTTGGGCGCCAATGTCGGGACGACCGTCACGGCCTGGCTGGTCTCGACCATCGGGATTGGCGGTCTGCGGATCACCGCCTATGCCCTGCCGGTGGTCGGAGTAGGCTTTTTCATGAATATCGTTGCCCGGAATCCGCGTCATAAACACGTGGGCATGATACTACTGGGGTTTGGCCTCTTGTTTATCGGCGTAAGCTACATGCAGGCGACGTTTGAGCCGATCAAGGACAGTCCGGTAATCCAGCGGTTTTTGATCCAAATCGCCCAGTACCCATTGCTTGCCGTTTTGGCCGGTACGGTGCTGACGATTCTGTTGCAAAGCAGTTCCGCCTCGATCATGGTTATTCAGGTTCTGGCTTTCCAGGGCGCCTTCGGGACGGATTGGCCGGTGGTCATGAACCTGGTGATCCCGTTTATTCTGGGGGACAACATCGGAACGACGATTACGGCGCAACTGGCTGCCCTACGTTCGTCACGCATGGCAAAACGGGCGGCTATGGGACACACGATCTTCAACGTGATCGGCGTTGTTTACATCTTGCCGATTGTGTGGGTCGGTTCGTTCGGCACCTTGATTGCGTGGATCACACCGTGGGAACTGACCCAGCAGACTATCATGGCCGACATGGCTGCGGCCAACACGCTGATCAAATTGGTGAATACCGCGCTTTTCATACCCTTGATCGGGGTTCTGGAAGCGATTGTTCACCGGATTCTGCCGGTCAATCCGATGGAAGTCGATGAGAAACCGGTTGCCCTCGAAGAGCATTTGCTCGACACGCCGGATATCGCATTCAGCCAGGTTACGCGGGAATTGCATCGAATGGTCAAAATTGCACGCAAAGCCGTCACGAAAGCGATTGCGGGATTAATCGAGGATGACCTCGCCAAACTCGCTGCCGTCCGGGATCGCGAGCAACAAACCGACGAGTTTCAATACGAAATCACCTCTTATCTAAGTAAACTGGCGCGGCGGTCGTTGTCCCGGGAGCTATCCGCCGAGATTCCCGTGCTCCTGCATATCGTCAACGATTTGGAACGGGTGGGTGATTTGGCGGTAAATATTGCTGAAATCGCCGAACGCAAAATCGGTCAGAATCTTGTGTTCAGCGATGAAGCTCTGGACGAAGCGCACCAGATGCAGACGTCGTTGAAACGGATGTTCTTTCAAGTTCGCACGGCTTTGAAAACCGGCGACAAGGCATTGGCCCGGGAATCGTTGAATGTGGAAAATCAACTCAACATAATGCAGGTGGCATTGCGCAAAAACCATGTCCGTCGCATGAGCGACAATCATTGCTCGCCGGAAGCGGGATTGATCTTCATCGATTTAATCGATAACGTTGAAAAAATCGGTGATCATCTGACGAATATCGCCCAATCGGTAATCGGCGGGCTGCAGTGGGAGCACCATGAGAGCAAGCCCATGGAAAGTGATCACGCGCCACACGAGGCAGAGTGAAATAATCAACAGCCACATAAATACTCACTTCAGCATAAACCTAATCGCATCATTACGTTACGTCTCCTAACGCGCGCATCAGGCGTTGAACGGCGAGTTCCTTGGCTTTGGCTTCTACCTCGATCGTAACATCAAGATTTCGCCAGCAGTCGGGAAAGTCACGCATTTGAAGATAGTCATGATGCTTGCGCGAGTGTTCTCCTCGCCAGCCGTTCAGCGGAATGGAAATATGGAACACCGGTTCAGAGGTTTTCTGGAACACTTCATCGCGGTGCCACATTCGGAATCGTGCGATATTCAATCACGCACGGCTTGCAGGCGCATATAGCCGCCTGCCCCGGCCGGAGCCGTGGCTTTCCAGGTCTCGCGCTCGCTGTCTTCTCCGATGATCTCTTCCGTGATTCCGTCTGTCCCCCAGTCTTCATCCACCAAATCGGTAGCGTGCTCGGCAAACAGTTGCACGCCCGCGGCGGACTTCGAACGGTGGAACACGATGGCAAAAGGCGTGGAGGATGATCCTTCGCCCCGCACCTCAATCAGCAGGGACGCCATCGGGGCCGACTCATTATTGCCAGGTACATATATGGTCATCACATCCGCAGGCGAATACGCTGTCATCGGATCCAGCCCGCTGGCGAACTTGAGCAGGTTGGGGATGTGGTCGCCGGCCGGCGCATCGTGATCCCCTCGCTGTTCCGGTTCGGGAATGGCTTCCGCCCAGTCATCATATTCCACCGGATCCGGATCGTCATCGGGCATGCCCAAGTACGGATAGCCATCATTGACGCTGCCGTCGGTGTCCGCCGCCCATATCCCGTCAAAATCCCAATTCACATAGGTGTTCGAATCATGGGGATACGTCATTTCCTCCGTAGTACGGCCCTCGCCGCCGCCGCCGACGGTATCGATGAAGTCGCTGTTGTAGTAGGAGTCCACGACGGCGCCGTGGCTTAAGCGACCGAGCAACCCGCCGACATGGCTTCCGCTGCCGGTGACCGTGCCGACGGCGTAACAACGCTGGATACGGCTGGACGCGGT
>PWZG01000237.1 GCA_003567575.1 PVC group bacterium
CTTCGCGTTTGGGTATTTCGTCATTCGTGCTTCCTTTGGGCTTGGGTATTTCGTCATTCGTGCTTCCTTCGGGCTTGGGTATTTCGTCATTCGTGCTTCCTTCGGGCTTGGGTATTTCGTCATTCGTGCTTCCTTTGGGCTTGGGTATTTCGTCATTCGTTCTTCCTTCGCGCTTGGGTATTTCGTCATTCGTGCTTCCTTCGGGCTTGGGTATTTCGTCATTCGTGCTTCCTTTGGGTTCGATTTGACGCCGATAAAGCTTGTGGTATGATGTTCCCGTCGCTCGAATCGCGAAAAAACGACTCGCGGGATCGCATCAAGCCGAGCTTGGGTTTCGAAAATGAAAACACCCAAAATACGATTGCAACACCAGCGGATCGGCGTAATGGGTCTTTATCGTTCCGGCAAGACCGTCTTTCTGACATCGTTGATCAATCATTTGCAAAATCACCGGCCCGATCGTTTCCTGCTGGGCAAAAATGCGCGGCTGGTGTTTGCGGAGGAATTACAACCGTCGTTATTTGAACGGTTTCCCTATTCGCAGCATCGCGACCGGCTGGTTACGGGCGAAGCATGGCCCGAGAAAACCCGCGGCGTTTATGAGTATGCCTGCCGTTATTACCGTTCCGATTGGCATTTCAGTCGCGGCGAATTATCAATGTTGGATTTTCCAGGCGAACGGATGGCCGATTTGATGATGGTCAACGCCACCTTCGATCAGTGGAGCGATCTGATGCTGTCCATTTTGCGAGATCATTCCGAATACCACGAGCCGGCCACGCCGTACTTGAAGCTGATGGACTCCGCCGCCGTTACCGAAACCGATCTGCTTGATGCGTACAAACGCTTGCTGGTACAATGCTTTTTCCAGTACCGGCCGGTGATCAGTCCCTCCGCCATCCTGATTTCGCCCGCCGGCGATTGGCACGGAGAAGCGCTGAAACAGGGCGGCCAAGCCTTGAACCAATGTTTCTGCGGACTCGACGCCGACTCGCAATTCGTTCCATTATCCGCGGAACTACGCGAACGGTATCCGGGAATGCGCCACCGTTTTTCCGCCAATTACCGGAATTACCGCCATAAAATCGCGCTTCCGCTGGCAACATGGATGCGCGGCTGTGACGCGCTGGTCGTTTTAATTGATGTGACGACCCTGCTGGCCGGCGGCGAGGGAATGTACCAGGGCAACCGCGAACTCCTGCGCAACCTGATCGATTTACTGAAACCGGGACACGGTTATTTCGGACTGACCATCAATACAATGCGCGACATCCTTGACCCACTGGGCGGGCTGACGCGATTAACCCGCCACAAATTGTGGCCCGCCATCTTGCGCTGGAAAAACATTTCCAAAATCGCGTTTGTAGCGACCAAAGCCGACAAGGTCCATGAGTCCGATCGGGATCGCCTGCGGGAATTGACACGGGATATGACGGTTCCTATCATCGCCAAACGCGAATTCCAGGCCGCACAACTTGACGTGGGTTACTTCGCCTGTGCCGCAGTCAGTTCGACACGCAGCGCAAGCGGCCATCAATTGCAGGCGTATCGCGAACCGGGAACAGACGCAGAATGTTATACCCCGTCGCACGTTCCGGACAACTGGCCGCAAACCTGGTCGCACGGCCAGTTCCGCTTCCCGAACGTTAGACCCTGGATACCGCGGTTGCGGGATAGCGCTCCCGACCATATCGAACTTGACCGGGTTGCGGATTTTTTAATGAGGTAATAATGAGCAACAATAATGAATTATTGGGAATTCCTGACGATCCTCCGCTTAGTACGCAACCTGTCGGAGACGATGCCAACCTGTTCACCGGCGAGGAATCGCAAGCCGACCAGGCGCTGGACGAGGCGCTGGCGGAGGCGGCGGACGGGTTCCAATGGATTAAGCGGGTACAACGGCTGCTGGCCGCGGGTCCGTTCTTGATACTGCTGGTGTGTTTGGTCCTCTTGTTTATGTTGTCTCAGACGTTGACGCTATTGCATCAGCTTCACGGTTTGCCGGACCTGATGCGTTATGCCGGTTACGGGCTTACGGGTTTGTTGACCGGCGGCGTGCTGTGGGCTCTGCTGCGATTGTTCCGGGTATTCGCAAAATTACGCGTTTCGCCCCGAATCCCTTTCGATACCCTGCAACAATTGGCAGATCGTGCCGAGTTACGCCGTGAAGCCAACGCCCGATTACAAAAAGCCCGCGCAACGCTGCATTCCTTTCTAGCTTCGTATCCACTTGATGATCAATCCGATGCCATGATCCTGCTCGGCCGTCATGTCGATGCCGCCACGCTAAAAGAATTGACATCGAACAGCGAAACGCTGCTCACGGGAACGGGCGGAACATCGGAAGGCTGGCTGGAACGATTCGACCGGCAGTTTCTCCGCACACTGGATGAAGCGGCCCGGCATTGCATTCGCCGCTACGCCTCGCGCGTGGCCTTGAAAACCGCGGCACTGCCGGCCGGATTCGATACGGCGGTTATCCTGCTGAATGCATACCTGCTGGCAAGGGATATCTGCGTTATTTACAACCTGCGCACCGACGGACCCGGCACGGCAGCGGTCTTGATGCGGGTAATGTTCAACGCCTTCGCGGCCAGTCAAATGCAGGATGTGACCGCATCGGCAATGGAAATGTTCTTCGAGGGCGGCGGCGTGGTGGCCGGCCTGGGACGAGCGGTTGCCGCGCGCGCCGCGGAAGGCAGCGTCAACGCCTTGCTGTTCATGCGACTCGGCGCCGCCATGGTGCGCCATCTGCGCCCCATCTGGCCACCGCACAAATGATGCGCCACAGGGTTTACGGATGCATGCTTCGGGGGCGGAAACGCGCTAGTGTGGTGTACGGCAATTGCGATGAATTAACTCCAAAGAGCCTGTCATCCCGAGCTTGTCGAGGGATCTGCGCCTGCCTGTTGAGCATGAGATCCCTCGACTTAGCTCGGGATGA
>PWZG01000519.1 GCA_003567575.1 PVC group bacterium
CCTGCGGCGCGGTATCGAGCCAGAGTCTGAACAAGCGCCGACGAGCATCAGGGATGCGGTAGCCATGTTCTTTGAAAACCGGCGTGCTACGGATAATGAAGCGGGCACATTAACCGATTGGGGCACCGAACAACGCAACGCAGAGTCTCACAAGATAACGGTTGCCGCTACGGGCGCAGCTCCAACCCGGGGAAGACGGCCGCAAAAAATGTGCCTCACAATTTGCGACCAGGGTGAAGGACAGAGCCCTAAACGGCTCCCGGATACTATTCTGTCGCTCAACAAGAAGAATAAACAGCGCATCCGCTTCGTTCAGGGCAAGTTCAATATGGGCGGATCTGGGGCGCTACGCTTCTGTGGCAGCAACGGCATTCAATTGGTGATAAGCAAACGGCATCCGGACATCGCCGACCCGAATGATCCGACGGCCGACCGGTGGGGCGTAACCGTTGTCAGGCGCGAAGAACCAAGCAACAAGAGTGGCGACCCGGTTCATTCCGAATTCACCTACCTTGCCCCCGTAGGCGCAAACGAGCGGCCTCGGCAAGGTGAGGTGCTGAGCTTTACATCCGAGACTCTGTCGATCATGCCAGACGCAGACCAAGCGTATGCCCGGGCAATCCAGTCGGGAACAGCAATTAAGCTGTACGAGTACGAAACTTCGGTCGGGCAGAGTAATGTCCTCATGAAGGACGGCGTATTGTACGCGCTGGATCGGTTGTTACCTCAGGTTGCGCTACCACTTCGAATTCACGAGTGCAGATCACGATTCAAGGGAGGAGACAAGAAGACCACGCCTGCCAGCTTCCACACCCGAATGGAAGGGCTGGCGGCGAGGCTGGAAGGCGGCAAGGGGCAAAACCTAGAGCCCGGCTTCCCGCTATCTTCAAAACTCTATGCGGCCGGAACAAGCATGACCGCGCGCATCTACGCCTTCAAAGCCGACACAGCAACCACATATTTGAAGGATGAAGGCGTTATATTCCAGATCAATGGTCAGGCGCACGGGTATATCCCGAAATCAATCTTCTCGCGCCCAAAGAAGGTCAAGCTGCCACGTCTCAAAGATTCGCTGCTTGTACTTATCGACTGCTCGGAGCTCACCGCCAGGCAACGCGAAGACTTGTTTATGAGCAGTCGCGATAGGCTCAGCAAGAAGACCATCAGGTTTGAGATCGAAGCGGAAATCGAAGAAATGCTCCGGACTAATCAGACCCTAAAAAAACTCCAGACTGATCGCCGCCAGCAGGAAATCGACTCCAAACTAAGTGACGAGAAACCGCTTGAGGAAGTTCTCAACAAGGTACTCCGTGCGTCACCGACGCTAAAAACCCTCTTTCTTGCCGGTCAACGGCTCTCGAAACCCTTTGATACTGGCAAGCCCATGCCCGGCAGCAACAACGATGGGCCGGGTAATCAACCAGGACCCACTCCTACATCGAATGACACGGAATACGTCGGCAAGAAGCACCCGACAAAATTCGAAGTGTTCGGTGTTAAGTACGGAAAGGTATTCAAGCGTAACTGCGAAATAGGTCGCCGGAGCCGGATAAAATTCAAGACCGACGTCGAAAACCAGTACTTCGATCGTCCAACTGACCAGGGCACATTTGAGGTCGAGATTATCGACAACGAGGAACTAACGGCACCGACCGGTTTCTTCTCGCTTGACGACGGCGACGCCTTCTTGAACTTCACGCTGCCAGCCGAAGCGAGGGTCGGAGACGAGTTTACCCTGCAGGTAACGATTGATGATTCTACTCTGACGGAACCATTCGTGAATCTAATCCATATGCGCGTTCTTGAGAAGCAGGACAAGCCCCCATCGCCACCTCGCCCACGACCGAAGAAGCCGGGCGCAAGTCTCGGCACGGGGATGGGGATTTCGTTGCCTAAGGTTCAAATGGTCGAGACCGACGACGACAATTGGAAGCGCCTTCATTTCACGCCGGAGACAGCTTGTGTCGTTGAGTCGGACCCGGTGGAAATTGACGGCAAAGAAGTCGAGGCGCATGTCTTCTTCATCAACAAACACAACTCTTCGCTCCGTACGGAAATGAAGTATTCGCGCCAGAATGCACAGCTGCTAGAATCCAAGTTTAAGTACGCCAACGTGCTATTTGGTCTTGCGATGCTGCACGCGGAGAGCCAAACGCGTAACGATGGTGATGATGATGACGCGGTATCATCGGTACAGGATCGAATCCGCGCGGTAACACAGGCCGTCGCGCCAGTGCTACTACCCATCATCGATCAGCTGTCGGGCCTTGAAGAGGACGAGCTCGATCAGATGAGTATGCTCGCTGAAGACGCATGACCGCAGATTTAGCTGAATTAGAAAACCAGGACTTATATGGACGCCTCCCCACTGTCAAGCTGTTCTTCCGGTGCTGGCAGTTTTCTCCGGCGTAATCATCTCTGTCCCTCAACAAAAGGGCCTGCGTCATTGGTTTGTTGCCATGAATCCATAGCCTACTGACATGTACTCGAGCTTTTTATGGGGGCTTTGATCGCTCTTGCTGCCGGCCCACCATAAGTTTCTAGATGACCCCGAGAGTTGGGCGGGTTATCTGATCCGCTCAGGGTCGGGTCAACCTATTGCTCAGTCGACATGTTTCAGCCTCAACAGGCAGGCTGGGCGAAACGAGTTTGACACGTTCCAGGGCAGCGGCAAGTCCTATTCCATGGCCTTCTTTGCCGAGAAGGTGCGGCGCAAGCTCACCGGCAATTTCACCTTTCTGCTGATGACCGACCGCCAGGATCTGGACAGCCAGATCTACAAGACCTTTGTCGGCTGCGGCATCGTCGACAAGGAAGCCCCGCGCGCGGCCTCCGGCGATGACCTGGAGCGGATGCTGAAGCAAAACCACGCCTACGTCTTCAGCCTGATCCACAAGTTCAACAAAGATGTGAACCCCGAGCGGCCCTACAGCGAGCGCGACGACA
>PWZG01000083.1 GCA_003567575.1 PVC group bacterium
CGTGCGGATACGGAAACTATCGCCATCGTTGCCCGGCGCATCGATCAGGATACAGCCCGTGATCGTCTGCAAGGCGCCGACCGAGATGGCCGCCGATAGAAAAAGACATAAAGCCGTGGCGGTTCGCAACCAAGCTGTAGCGATAAAGTGGGGTTTCATGATGTTTCTCTTTAATCTTGAGTATCTTATGGGTGGCAGGGTCCCTTAAGGGTGGCAAGGTCAACCCTTAAGAATGAACTTTGCAAGCGGTGAGAAGGATGCGCCGGCATTCCCCGCATCCGGATCCACCGATTTTGTCCGCAATCCTGGGCACCCCTTTTGCGCCCTTGCAAACCGCCTCCAAAGTATTGCACGCTGATCCACAAAAAACAAGGCCGGATCCACGGTCTGCCTCCTCTCCCAGTCCACCTCATTTTACACGCCTCAACCCAATCCAATCGCTAAAAATCAATAACCAACACCCATCTGGAGTTAAAAAAACGTCTTTCAACCATGCAATCCCAACCCGAACCCTTGCCCTTCCCACTATATTTTGCCATAATCCGAAACATGTTCCTGGCCATCGAACACTGCAACCGTCGCACAGTCGGCAAGTCGTCGCTTTGCAGGCAAGGTAAATGAGACGCCATTATGCAAACATCTGGAAATTCTTTTCCGACAACGAATTGGGGCTTGTTTGATGAAATCCGCGGGCGGAACCAGGCGGCCAAACAGGCGGCCCTCGATGTTTTGATCCGTCGGTATTGGAAACCCGTGTTCCAGTACCTGAAATACAACGGCGCTGAGACCGAACCGGCAAAGGATGCCACCCAATCGTTTTTCGCGGATTGGATTGAACGGGATGCCTTTGCCAAGGCCGACGAAAGAAAGGGGCGGTTCCGGTCATTCATGCTGACTTGCTTGAAACGGTTCGTGTCCAATATCCGACGCGCCGATCAGGCCCGCAAACGCGCGCCAACGCAGGGTCTCGTTTCCCTCGATGCGTTGATGGAAGATGAATCGATGCCTTTTGAACCTTCCGGCGGTATGTCGCCGGACGCGATTTTCGATCGCACCTGGGCAACGGAGGTCGTTTTGCGGGTTCTGGCACATCTCGAACGGGAATTCGAACAGACTCGCAAATCTGCCCATTTCGATATTTTCAAACAACGCATCATGCTTCCCATACTCGAAGGCCGCCTGGAACCGCCCCTGGCGGATTTGGCTTCCCTGCATGGTGTGACCGAAAAACAAGCCGCCAACCACCTTCTGACAGCCAAACGGGCTTATCGGCGGTTGCTGGAAGAAGAAATCCGCCTTTATGCCGATTCCGAGACCGAAGTCGCGCAGGAAATCCGGGCGCTTTTCCTGATTCTTGGCGACTAATTTAACGGCTTGACGGAATTTGTGAACATTGATATATTTGTGCTCACAAATCATGTTTGAGGGAGCGATTATTGAAAACGAGGGAAGAATATTTACGGGATACCGTTGAACGCTTGCTTTCCGGTAAGGGATTTCAACCAATCCTGCAGGAACCGGTTGACGATGATTTTTGCGCGGATATGCGCATGGTCTCCGGGAATTCCGTTCTTTGCATAAGTTGCCGTTGCCTGCCGGTATATCGCGCCATGACATTCCGTCCTTTGGTCGGCGACGCCATCCTGCGTTTCAAGCATTCGGACGTGTCATCAGGGCAATCGTCTTCGTTGCTGCTCGCGATCATGTTGGGCCGTATGAGTTCGCGCGCGATAGACGATTTGCGCGACTACGCGAATCGATACGCGCGGGATTTGAATTGGTTGGTGATCGCGGAAAACGGGCGCGGCGTGATGTGTTTTGAAAGCCGGGAGATTCCGATCGAGATCGCCCCCTATCGCGAACGGTCTCATCCATCCGGCCTTTCCGGTCCGGGCAACCTGTTTTCACCGAAAAATCAATACCTGTTAAAATTGCTGCTGATGCCGAGCGTCCCCGAAAAGTACTGGGGCGGCCCCAAACGCCGGCCGTTAAACATCAGCGAGCTGGCTACGTCATCCGGTGTTTCGCAACCGGCGGTTTCGCAATTTGTACAACGCGCGGAGATCGGCGGTTTCCTGCGGCGTTCACCCGACGGTTTGCGCATGGTCAATCATCGTGAATTGCTGGAGGACTGGAGTTACGCGGTCAAGCACAGGCCCCCGAAAAGCGTGCCGGTCAGGCATTTGCATGGCCGTGAACCGGAAGACCGGTTCTTGTCACGGATTCGTGAATACTGTAAGGCAGGCCAGCATCAGTCACCGGTCTGCATCGGCTCGCATCTGGGTTGTCATCTGTTGGGTTTGGGACGGTCCAATAATCGCGAAATGGTCCTGCACGTCAATGGCTCGATCGAATCGATCATGAATGATTTGGACCTGATACCGGCTTCACGGGAACAAGCTCAACTACGACTGGTGGTCCCCGCGTTTCGGTCTGCTGTATTCAATTGCTGCGTGACCATTGAAGGGTTACCGGTCGCGGACGCATTGCAATGCTACCTGGATGTCCGAACCTCGCCGGCCAGGGGGCGCGAGCAGGCCGAAACGATCTTCGAGGACGTGTTGATGAAACATTTCGAAAGCGAGGGATGACGTGCTGATCTCTTCTGAGTTCGACAAGTTTTTCGAGAAGACGATTCTGTCGCTACGCAGTTATCTCAATCATCTGGTTTGCATCGGCGGGTGTGCTAATGCTCTCTATCGGCATCATCCAAAAGCGTGCCGTTCTGACATCAAGCCGATTGTCACAATGGATATTGATCTAGCCAGTGAAACGTCACTGCACAGGTATTTTAAATGATCCACGCAGAATCCCACGATATTTCGTGTAGTAAGATAAAGAGGATGGTCACGCCAAAACCCTAAAACGCCAGGAAAACCGGAATTTACTTGTATGTCTGAAAACTTTGCGCCGTTGCGGCTTTGCGTGAGATATTGTCCGTAAA
>PWZG01000033.1 GCA_003567575.1 PVC group bacterium
GTGATCGCCCGCTCGGGCGTGGCCAATCACCGTATCCTGCTGATCAACGGCGCCGCCAACAGCACGCTGGAGCACGTCACCCTGACGGGCGGTTACCTGACCACCGGTTACGGCGGCGGCGTGCATGTTGCCGGCAGTTCGGGTGTCGTCATCTCGGACTGCGTCATCGCCGACAATGCCATTTCGGTCAATAACGCCCGGGGCGGCGGCCTCTACGCCACCGGCAGCGAGCTGACCTTGATCAATTGTGTGGTGACCGGCAACGCCGCCAACGGGGCGGGCAATAGCTCTTCCTTCGGCGGCGGCGTTTGGAGGGATGGCAAGCTGACCATCCGGCATTCGATGATTCTTCAGAATCAATTGACCATCAACAACACCGGTTGGTATCAGGGGTACGGCGGCGGGATCCATTTTTCGGGAACGGAAGGTCTGTTGCAGAATGTGCTCGTGGCCTGGAACCGCGTCCAGAATCCCCGCGGACTGGTCTTGGGCGCCGGGGTGCAGGCCAATGCCGCCACGCACATCAAAAATTGTACGATCGCGCACAATGCGGGCTTGGCGGTCGTGGGTGCCGGCAGCGTAACCGACAGCATCGTGCGGGGCAACTGGGCCCTTTTTTCGGGCGTTACGGCGGTCAGTTACTCCAACCTCGACGATCCGGATTACGCGGGCCTCAACAACAACATCAGCGCCGACCCGCTGTTCGAACACGGCTACTACCTGGGCGGCGGCAGTCCCAGCCGGGACGCCGGCTCCGATACGGCCGCCAACCTGGGCCTGGACGGACACACCACCCGCACGGATGGCGTGACCGATACCGGCGATGTGGACATGGGCTTTCACTACCCGGCCGGCTTCGACCTGACGTGGGCCGACTTGTACGTGTCGCCGGACGGTCATGACGACAATCCGGGAACCGGTCCCGCTCCCGCGGAAGCCTTCCGGACCGTCACCCGGGCGCTGGCGGAAGCCCGCGCGGGCAGCCGCATTCACGTGGCGGCCGGTCATTACACGATCGCCACCGGCGAGGTGTTCCCGCTCGCCGCGGACGAATTGCCGGGCTTGAGCATTCTCGGGGCGGGTGCCGAGGATACCGTTTTTGACGCCGCCGGCACCAACCGCCAGGTGATGGCGCTGACCAGTTGTCCGGGCGCGTCGTTATCCGGGCTGACCCTGACCGGCGGTTTCGAAACCGTGGGCAACGGCGGCGGGCTCTATCTCTTCAACAGCCAGGAGGTCCTGCTCACCGATTGCATTGTCACCGGCAACCAGGTGCAAAAGCAAACCGCCTATGGTGGCGGTATTTATGCGCCGTACAGCGATCTGACGCTGGTCAATTGTGTGGTGAAGGGCAATTCCGGTCACGGGACCGGCAACACGCATTCCTATGGCGGCGGCATTTCGAGCGACGGCAAGCTGACGCTCCACCACACCCGGGTCCTCGCGAATCAACTGACCATCAATAACGTCGGCTGGTATCAGGGTCATGGCGGCGGCATCCATTTCAATGCCACGGGTTCCGGAACGGCGCTCCGGCTGCATAATTCCCTGGTGGCATGGAACAGCCTTCAGAATCCCCGCAATCTGGCGGTCGGCGCGGGCATTCATGCCACGCCCTCCACGCACATCCGCAACAGCACGGTGGCGCACAACGCGGGCTACGGTCTGGTCAACGCCGGCAGCGTGACCGACAGCATCATCCAGGGCAACTGGACCGATGTGTCCGGACCTACCGATATTCATTTCTCGAATATCGGCGATCCGGCCTACGCGGGCGTCAATAACAACATCAGCGCCGACCCGCTGTTCGAACACGGCTACTACCTGGCCGACGGCAGTCCCAGCCGGGATGCCGGTTCCGATACGGCCGCCAACCTGGGCCTGGACGGACGCACCACCCGCACGGACGGCGTGACCGATGCAGGCCTGGTGGACATGGGCTTTCACTACCCGGCCGGTTTCGACCTGACCTGGGCCGACTTGTACGTGTCGCCGGACGGTGATGACGACAATCCGGGTACCGGTCCCGCACCCGCGGAAGCGTTCCGGACCGTCACCCGGGCGCTGGCGGAAGCCCGCGCGGGCAGCCGCATTCACGTGGCGGCCGGTCACTACACGGCCGCCACCGGCGAGGTGTTCCCGCTCGCCGCGGACGAATTGCCGGGTTTGCAGATTCTCGGGGAGGGGGCGGCGGCCACCGTTTTGGACGCCGCCGACGCCAACCGCCGCGTGATGACGGTGCGGTGGTCGCCGGGCCTGCTGCTCTCGGACCTGACGCTTGCCAACGGTCACGAATTCGGTGACGATGGCGGCGGGCTGTACCTTTTCGGCAGCCAGCAGGCGCGCCTTACCGATTGCGTCATCCTGAACAATACGGCTCAGCGTAGCGGCGCCAACGGCGGCGGCATCTACGCGCCCTGGAGCGATCTGACCCTGACCGGATGCCGCGTGCAAGGCAACTGGGCGTATGCGGCAACGCATTTAGAAGCCAACGGCGGCGGCATCTGGAACGACGGCAAACTGACGCTGGAACAAACGTTGCTGCTCGACAATACGGCGCAACGCCATTTCGGCACCGATATCGGCGGGGGTTTGTATTTTGCCGGTGCTTCGGCGGTGTTGCGCAATGTGCTCGTGGCCGGCAACAATTGCTATCTATACAACCGGGGCGATGGGATCGCGATTGCGGGCCCCGGCGCCGGACGGGAAATCCTGCTGGAAAATGTCACCATCAGCGGCAACCAGGGCGAGGGACTCCGGCGGACGGGCGACGCTACGGTGATCCTACGCAACAGCATCGTCTGGGGCAATGACGGCGATGATCTTTTCGGAGATGTGGAGGCATCGTATTCGAACATCGGAACCGGCGGCTATGGCGCCGAACCAGACGAGGATGGCAACCTCAGCGTCGACCCGCAATTCGTGGATACGACTTACTA
>PWZG01000436.1 GCA_003567575.1 PVC group bacterium
ATTTTGTCACGATTACCCAGCGTGTAGACAATGCCAGCGCCCGTTATATTCGCGTACGCAACGCGCTGAACGGGAGCGCTCGTCTTGATATCGAGCGCATCGCGGTACTCGAAAAGGTTGTCGGCCAGGATTGGTTGGCCGGGCAGGCGTGGGTCAGGGAACTGCAAGGTGACCGGATTCTCGAATTCCGCAACTCGCGCGCCATGCCGGCGAACGCCGTTCAGTACTTGCGCAGTCCGGTGACGGCCTATGGCGCCGGATCGATCGAGTTCGAGATACGTAACGCGAGCGATTATCCCAAAGCGGTAAACTGGCGTTTGCAAAGAGCCACGGAAAGCCAGCCGAATAACTGGACGACACTGGTGACGTCGAACACTTTGTCCGCCGGCTGGACCTCCGTTTCGATCGACAGGGATGATACGAGCCGGCGGTATTACCGTCTGGTCCATGATACGCCCTTTGCGCCGGATGAAGATGCGGCGATGTGGGTCAGGAATTTCCGGATCACCCCGTATACGCATGGCGAGATTGACGAGAACTGGACGGTTTACAACGTGGCGATTACCGGAACCGAATGGGGTGCGGATAAATTGTTCCGCGGCCAAGGCCGCAGCGCGCATTTGAACCGTGCGGTGGCTTTGGATACGCTGGGCGGCGAAGTGTTCGATGATCATATCCCGTACATTCAGACGCCGCGCCTCGAACACGGGATTGGAGAAATCGGGTTCTGGTACCGATCCTGGGGCGGGACCGCCAATCTGCTGGTGCAAGTGTCGCCCGACGGAACCAACAACTGGATGACGATCGCCCATGAGCAGGTCAACAATACGTTGTTCCAACCTTTCAGTATCGAACGCCATGATTTGACCAATCAATTCGTACGGATTGCCAACGATATTGAGGCCCCGGGAACCGCGCGCCGGATAGCGATCGATGAGTTCTATGTGACCCGTCCGATGGGCGCCGATCTGCAATTAACCGGCGCGACGGCCTATACCGGGCATCCCGAATTTCCGCAGGTTCCGCTCGATACCGATGAACCCCATCTGGAGGTTACCCTGACCCGCTTTTTCCGCGCGCCGGTGGTCGAGAAGGTCGAGGCGTTCTGGAAACCGGGGACCGGTGAATGGGCCGCCTGGCCAGATCAGAATAAGATGACCATGTCACTGGTTGCCAGCAATATCACCGAACGGCCCTTCAGCTATACCTATCGGACCGATGACGTGATCCCGATATACGAGATCGACGACACCGTGCAGTACCGGTTCCGCGCCTATTTCGACGGACCGTTCAGCGAGGTAACCAGTCCCAGGGATTATCATGGATTCGATAATCCGTCGTGGTATGAGCCGACCGATTACAACGCTCCGGCGTTTTACGGCGACGGCACGAATCGTACCCCGTATTATATCGTCTTCTCCTGCCCACCCGGCGCCGTCTGGATCAACGAGATCAATGTAGTCGATAATAACACCTATACCAATGAATATATCGAGCTGGCCGGTCGCGCCGGGGTCAGTATCGAAAACTGGGAAATCGAGAATATCGATCACAACAACAATTTCGTTTTCAACTATGTGGTGACCAACGCCACAGAGTTGGCGAACGATATCAACGGATTCGGTTTCTGGGTATTGGGCGACGAAGGGGTGTCCGGCCGCGATCAGACGTTTACGCACACTTATGGCTTGCATAATGAAGAACAGCATATGGCGCGTCGCGGCGGTGTCATCCTGCGCCGCAGCATGGGCGCCTACGAGTATCGTCTGGGATATACCCATTCCGGTATCACGCCGAATGCGATATTCAACCAATTCGAGTATATCGGCGATGATTCCTTTTCGACGATCGGTTCGTTGCAGCTTGGCGGTCATGCACCGACCGTAGGCAATGCCTATACCAATTTCACCTGGGTACATCACAGTGGTAAATTTACGCCGGACGCCGTGAATATCAACCAGACTTTGATGGGCGATGAAGATTCTCCGCCGTGGGTGCGCACCCTGTCTGCCGAGGATGTGCGTAACCGGACGGCCACCCTGAAGGCGCGTCTGCTCTCAACCGGCGGCAGCCAGACGGATGTCTGGATTTACTGGGGAACCAGCGACGGGGGAACCGATCGGTCGGCGTGGGAAGCCCAGAATGTCATTTATTTGCCGGACCGGCAGGTCGGTATAATCAACGCGCCGGTGAGCGGGCTGGACCCGGAAACCGAGTATTTCTACCGGGCGTATGCAACCAACGCTACCAGCTCCTTCTGGTGCGACGTCGGCACTCAATCGTTTACTACCTTTGCCGATCTTAATATTTCGACTGCCGAGGGCGCCGCGGATGTGACCCGCGACACCGCCCGCCTGCGCGCCACCCTCGAGAGCGATGCCGGTGAACCGGCCGATATTTATTTCTACTGGGGTACGTCGGACGGCCAAGAAAATCCCCTCGAATGGGATCGCGCCCAGTATTTCGGCACGCTAAGCGCCGGCGCGTTTTCATTGTCGATCGACGAGCTGGCGCCGAATACCCTCTATCATTACCGCGCCTACGCCACCAACACGACCGGTGAAGCCTGGTCGGCTACCGCGTCGTTCACCACCAAGGCGATTCGCTACGTCACCGAAGACGGCGACGGTGACGGCGCCGACGGCTACACGTCCTGGGCCGGCGCATCGAGTAACCTGGCCGCCGTGGTCAATGCGGCCGCCGACGGCGATCTGGTGCTGGTCAGTAACGGGGTCTACCGTGCCGACGGCCTTTATGATTACGATTCGTTCCTGGTTTTGACCCATGGCGTGACGGTGCGTAGCGTGCATGGCGCCGCCGATACCGTCATCGATCTCGCCAATGCGCCCGATACGCGCGGCGTCTGGATGGCGCATGCCGGGGCGTTGCTCGAAGGCTTCACCATTCGCGGCGGCGACCGTACCAGCGGC
>PWZG01000573.1 GCA_003567575.1 PVC group bacterium
CGATGTCGCCGTGGATATTCGTGCTCAGCACCAGCCGTCCACCCGGCAGGCGCGACAGGCGCGGGTGAATCCGGCACCAGCCCTCGTCCCGCGCCGGATCGAAGGCCAGCACCGTGAAAGGCCCGCCCATGCGTGCCGAGAATCGCCGCTCGCCGTTTATGTGTGTCGTTGTCTTGAAGCTCAATGTTTACCTATCAATCTTGGGGCGCCGGAATGCGCAACAGGGTGAAGGGGTAGATGGAGGTGGCGTAAATCGTGCCGTCGCGGGCCACGATCAGCGCCAGCACCACATGCAACGGTGTCAAGGTACCGTCCGGCAGACGGTGGAAACCGTGCCGGGGACGGCGCGTACCGTCCGGATTCATGGCTTGCGGTCCATCGAAATCAAAGAAGTCGGGATTTTCCACCGCGATCACACCCAAATTTTGCATGGCGCCATCTGACGGATCGTAGCGTACGAGATGGTGCAGGTAACCGCGACCGAACCCGGTCTGGTTATCGATCCTGACCGCCATGTACACCCGGCCATCCGGCGCGATACTGATCGAGCCGCGCGAATCCGGCCGGTTCCCTTCAATCCGGTTACCCAGTGAGCGCGCGACCATCGGTTCGCCCATGCGGCCGCCGAGATTGATCTCGAAAAGCCGTAGATCGCCCATCAATTGGAGGTACGCGGTGCGGCCATCCTCCGCCAGCCGCCAGTCCGGACTGCTCGCCCGTTCCGGAAGGCTATCTGCAAACGGTTGGCCGTCCAGGATCAGATCGTCAACCACCACCCGGTCGCTCTCCGGATCGTAGCGCGCGATGCGCCAGTCCTTCGTAATGGCCGCTGCCCAGCCCCGATGGTCAATCAGGGTATTGGGTTGGCCGTTGAGTGTCGGCCCCAGCCGTCGATAGCCTTGTTCAGGATGGTTCATATCGTACAGCATCCAGTATTCGTGCTCGCAGGTGATCACGTAAAGCAATCCGCGCGACTCGTCGGCGGTCACGTCAATCACCCCCTCCCCTTCCGTTGCATCCTGGGGCAGCCGGGGATCGCCCCACGGCATGGGTATTCCCAGGTTGTGCGCCGTGTCGGTGGCCGGATCGTAGGTCATGACATAGCCGCCGCGATACCTTGGGATGTTGCCGCTTTCGCGTTCGGCGCGACTGGGATAGCCCTGTTTCGAACCGAGATAAATCGTGCCGGACGGACCGACAAAATCGCGGGTATGAATCTTGGCTTGCGCGGCGTAACCGGTCGGTTCCAGCGGCAACCCGACGAGTTTGTGGGTGTCGAGCACGACACTCATGGCCTCGGTCCGCGGGTCGAACTCCACCAGGTAGGCGTTGCGTCCATAGGCGGATGTCCCGATATAGATCTTGCCGTTCAAGCCTTCACTCAACGAAAAATACCCGGATTCCTCGGTGGTCGTTTCCGGCGGGATATGGTAGGCTCGCGCCCAGCGGTACTGAATCGCATCGGGTTTTTCAGGGACCGCCGGATCGTTTCCGTCGGCCGACGCGGTATATGCCGGCGCGCATAGCGTGGCGATCATTGCAATCATGTCGATTTTTCGCATGTCATTCCTCTCTGTTAACTAGTCCTGACGCCATTCCATCATGTAGCCGGTGTTGTCGTCCCGAGTCGCGCAAGGCAAGCCTCTCCCCCAAATGCCCCGTGGGAATCACGTCAGGTTTTCACGGATTCCTTGCGCGGTTTCCAAATTTGGTCGTCCGAAACACCCAATCCGTGCAGAATCCCCTCGACATAGAAAGATTGCCCAAGGGTATTGATATCATGGGCATCACTTCCCACGGCGAACAGGGCACCCATGCCGGCAAGCTTCTTCAAGAGATCGACATAGATCCGCTTGTACCGGTCGCTGAAGAGAGGGTGGAAGAATATGGCATGCGCGTTCACTTCGATCGCGCAGCGGTTGTCCGTGCCAGCCTCGGCCCAGGACCGGATCATGTCGTCGGGAATCGCCAGCAGCAGGTTCTCCCAGAATTCCGGCGGGCGTTGCCGGACGGTGTTGCCGCTGAACCAGAACGGATGAACAAGCACGTCGAGCAGCGGATTTTCCAGCGTCTTCATAAAGTGACGGTGTTGGATTTCGATGATTTCCACGGGATCAAAGGATTCGGTATAGGTGGAATGGATTCCCCCGATCACGACTTCGAACTCGTATTCCCGATGGATCTTCTCGTTATAGGCAAACTCGCCGTCACAGGCCTGGTAATTCAGCTCGACGCCGAAGAACACCTCGACATCGGTTTTTACGTCGTGGATGTCGGCTTTGATATAGTTGAAGCGTTCGAGGCGGTCGAGGGTATTCAGGTGATCGGTGATGGCGATTTTTTTCAGACCGATGCTTTCCGCTCTTCGGATGATATTCGGGACGGAGAGCGTCTCGTTACCACAGCGCTGGTAAAATGTATGGATATGACAATCAATGCCTTTGTACATCATCTTTCTCCTTTTGGAACCCCGAAAAATCATTCCATGTTGCCCGGCGCGTATGCGCCCGGCGGAAAGCAGCCCGAAGGAGTGCTTCAAGGGTAACCTTCGCTTGGTTGCTTTCAGATAAAAGCATATCATGCCACAAGCTATGGTTCAATGTCATTTCTCAAGCCTCGCCGGGTTAAAAAAAACCGGAATGCGACAAAATGTTGTAACTTTCAGGTTTTTTGGGGCGGAGCAGGCAGGCGGCCAGTCCATCGCCCATGTCCCACACTTAATCGGCACACTTCGTCGCCACGCTTAATCGGTTACCCTTACTCGAACTACTTAGTCTACTCCTCCGGTTAAGCGGCTCGTTTAAGGGCTCTTCCGGGTTTGTGAGGGGATTTCGTGTTGATGAATGGGATTTGAAGATCGAGTAAGCGGGTCGATTAAGCGTATCCGAGTAAAAGTGGCGACGAAGTGTACGATTAAGTGTATGAAA
>PWZG01000077.1 GCA_003567575.1 PVC group bacterium
AACGCCGCCTAAGTAAGTGCCATTCACGCTTAGTCCCTGCTCTTAATCGCTTATTATTTTCTTTACGTTCTTTATGTTCTATACGATACTTATTGCCAACCAACCCACGAAAAACGGAGAAATAATTATGAAATGCAGGCAGACGATAATTGCGCTTACGGCAGGGATTTTGTTCGTCACAAGGATTGTAGCGCCGGCATCGGTGGAACTGGTACGTGACGGCCAACCGGTGGCACGGCTCTATCATGCGCCGATTTCCGGGGAACCGCTGCCGCGCGCGTTTGAAGACGCGGGCTCATATATCCGGGATTATACGCGCGTCCCGATCCCGGAATTGAACGAGATGACACTGGCCACCGCAATTGATGATTTGCAATATCATCTGCAGCAAATGAGCGGGGTGACGCTGGACATCGTCGAAACCGATGATCCGGCAACCGTTACCGCGCCGGCAATCGTGATCGGTTCCCTCGCCGCGGCCATGGGCACGGCGCCGACGGAATTCCCGGATGATGCGGAAGCCTTCCGCATCCGGACGCATGACGGCATGGTTCTAATCGCCGGGCAAGGCGAATACAGTGAAATCGGCGCATCGCACGGCATATATACCTTGCTCTACCAGCTCGGCTGCGATTGGGTTTTTCCGGGTCTGGAAGGCGAGATTATTCCGAGGCAAACGACATGGGTCGTGGAACGTCAGGATAAGCAATCCGCACCCTCCTTCAATCCCCGCCATGCCTGGTATGGCGGCATGCAACGGGACCGTGAAGCGCAATTCGAATTTTTCCGGTGGTTATTGCGTATGCGCATGCATGCCAACCGGGTGATGATCGACGACGCCATGACGGTCGGCGGTCACGGATCGACGGCGCGGTTCCAGAATTTCCGCAAGGATATCGAGGAGGGTCTGGAAAATCCGCCTTCCGTTCAGGAGGCCATCGATTCCATTCGACAACGTTTTGAAGACAACGGCTGGCCAAATGACAAGCGGGTCTGTATCCCGATGGGTCCCGGAGACGGGTTCCGCGATGGAATGGAATATACCGACCGTAAAGCGATCGATTCGGGGCGTCCGGACGGAACCGATTTGATTGTACGGTTCTTTAACACGATTTTGGAGCAGACCGAAGACGAGTTCCCGAACCTGCACATCGGTTTCTATCTGTATTCCTGGCACGCCGACTACCCAAAAATTCACAAACCCCATCCGCGGGTTGCCATTGAAGTGGCCGACCTGAATTTTTCAAGGTTGCACGGTATCAGTTGTCCCGGTTCGAAACAACGCGCCTATTTCCGTCATGTCATGGATCTCTGGGGTCAGTTGCACGAGGAACAGGGGAATGTCATCTATCGTTATTATTATGGCTATAACGTAGCCAACGGATACCTGCCGATCTCCAAACTGCATATTTGGGGCGACGGGATTCCCTATTCCCATTCCATAGGCGCCTCCGGAATCCGGTTCAACCTGTACGACAATTGGGAAGTCGCCGGCGCCAACAATTATGTGGGCGCCCGCATGGCGTGGGATCATACGCTGCAATGGCGGGAAATCCTGCGCGAATTCTGCGAGAAAGCCTATGGCAATGCGGCGGCCGAAATGGAGCGCTACTTTCTGGCCATGGCCGATCGTCAACGTGATGCCGGCCGCGAAGCAGGCAGTTTCTTCGCATACCGGTTAATGCATGATTACGATTTTTTGGATGCAATGGACGCAATCCTGGCCCGGGCACACCGTTTGGCTGAAACCGATATCGCTGAAACCCGTGTGGAATACGCCATGATCCAGCCGCGACGGCTGCGGATGTACCTGAACATGCACAACAAGATGGGTGCATTCGATTTCCGCGGCGCCCACGCGGAGTTTGAGCGGATGCTGGAAACGCATGCAGCGGATGAAGAACGGAACCGCCAATTCGCCTCGGCCATGGGCGCCCAGTTCCTGACCATATTCCACGAACGCATTTTGGACGGCGCCGTCAACTATTCAACGGAACCGTATCGAATCCTGTATCGGATTCCGGAAAGATTGACCACCGCGTTGGATCGCAAGGTGGTGGGCGATCAAATGCGGTTTTACGGCCGGGATATCAACGATTCGCTGTATATCAAGACCTCAACCTATAACGCGACCTGGGATGCGCAGGGATTCGACGGATACCGCAAAGGCGCGGTCTGGTATCGCATCCCCTTCCGTCTGGAGACGGAAACCGTAAGCTGGTGGCGCCGGATATTCAGAGGCGGACCGGAGCCGGCCGCAACGGATGAAGAACAAGGCATCGGCCTGTTCATTGGCGGTGGCGAAGGCATCGTGAATGTCTGGTGCAACGAACAGTTTGTCACTCGGGGACGCGCCTCGCTGGCCCGACCGATGCTGGTCGATTTGACCGATTTCATCGACGAAGCCGGAGAAAACCTGCTGGCGTTGCAATTTAACCGTGTCGGAAACGATGAACTGGGCACCGGCGGTCTGACGCACCCGAGCTTTCTCTTTGCAGGACCGCGGGTGGCTATGGAAGACGTCGATCAACGGCCGTTCCGCGTGATTCCGGGCGGTATCTACGAATATACGGATTGACACGTCGGCCTGGGCCACACCTGGGTTGCGGGCGACAGCCGCTTCCCTCTTCACTATAATCTGGTTGGACGGCAAGCGGATCGCGGGATCGAATCAGGCATAGGGGTCCAGGCATAGGGGTCAGGGCTCGACATTCGACGCTTCTTTCAGCCGGGACATTTCAGAACGGATATTCGCATCAACGGCGGCTCGTAACTCAAGACGCCGAATGGCCTTGCTGACAGCGGAATACTGCATGCCTCCGGCCAACCGACCGGCCTCGCGCAACGTCAATCCGCACGATTGCCGCAGTCCCCACAAGAACAGCGCACAGCCAGGATGACCGCGACGGCCAGCAAA
>PWZG01000630.1 GCA_003567575.1 PVC group bacterium
AAAACAGGGAGCGCAGCAACCGGGCCTGCTCGGGTTCGGCAACATCAATGGTCATCACTGACCAGTAGATGGCCGGCAGATAATAGACCGAGTCCTTGAAAGCGCCGCCGCGCACGTAACCCCGGCCGGGGAACCCGTGAACGAAGCGTGGCGCGGCGGGGTCGCGGACATCGAAGATCAGCACGGCGTCGCCGCGCGTCCAGCCGTTGAGCGCATAGACATATCCGTCACGCGCCGCCATCCCATCGGCGGGTCCGGCGGGAAATTGTATCGCCCGCTGCCAGGCGGACGAAGGTTCGGCGCCTGCCGGACGGCCGGGCAGGAGAAGGGTCAGGGCGAGCAGGGATAAAGCATAACGGGTTTTCATGTTCTTCCTTTCAGGTTTTTCAGGTTGATTATCGATTTGGAACTCAGGAAATCAGGAATCGATGGTTCCCCGTCGGCTACTGGTTGTGCGTAGGAAGACGTCAGCGGCCAGGCCGGGGCGCCCGGTTTGCCGAGAAAATAGAAGCCCGTGGCATGTCGTGCCAGGGTGTCGCGGAATTCGGTGACGTCGTTGCCGATCAGGCGGCCGTCGTAGCATTCGTAGACGTCGCGCGCCTCGGGCAGCCGGACATGCTTTTCCCCTGCCGTGCGGGCATGCAGGGTCAGATAGCTTTTCCCCGGCAGAATCACGTCGCCGTCCTCCGCATAAACATGCACGCCGGCGGCGCGGGCGATGTTGCGCAGCACGTGGGCGTTGAGCCGCGGCGCGGCGACGAAGACCGATGTCCAGCCGTCCATCGGCTTGACGCAGAAACCTGGCGCCTGCAGTGGATCGAGTTCCCCGACCGTGACGGCCTCGGGATCGTCGACATAGATCAGCGGACCAATGGCGCCTTCGTGCTCGTCGTTACCCATGGGGCCGACGCCGAAAAATCCGGGCGGCGCCTTGCCGCCCTCGTAGGCGTCGCCCAGGGGACGCACATCGCGAGCGTAGGGATGATCCAAGGCCGTCAGCGTGATGCGCGGCAGCGCCTCGATCTCCGCCGCGCACAGGCGGAAACCGGTCAGCCGCTCGACGCGCGCCAGGTCAATTCCCGCGGGCGACTGGATGCCCGGCGCGATTGACCAGATAACCGTGGCGCCGTTACGTTTGACCTTGGCCTCGATGCGACGGATTTCATCGTCGGTCAGGTAAAAGGTATTGAGAAAATAATAGACCCGGTGGTCCGGCATGCGGGGGTGGTCAAGATCGTTGTGCAGGTACACGTTCCAGGGCACACCGCCGCGGCCCCAGTCCTGCTGGCGCTGCGCGTAGAGCATGGGATAGAACAGGTGGTTGGAACATTGCTGATAAAAAGCGCTTTCCTCATCGACAATCATCGCCACGCCTTCAGCCACGCCGCGCGGATGGTTGAGGCTTTGGCGGCCGATGTGGTGCAGCCGGGCAATGCAGCGGGCGAGATCCGGATGGTCGTACATGCCGCGTACGATGGGATGCCACCAGAGCCCGTAGCCGCGCGTGATAACCATACCCGCATCGCGTTTTAGAATTCCGACGCTTTCGTCGAGATCGGCGGCGATATTGCCCAGCGTGAACGCTTCCCGGTAGCCGGGCGGCAACACGGCGGTGCGGCTGTCCTGATCCTGGAAGATCAGCTTGCCGTGCAGCCCCAGGCTGCCGGCGACCATCATCGAAGTGGCGTCGCCGCCCGGATCGCGGTTCCAGTAGGAAGGCGGCGAGGTAAACAGGTCCACGGCCGGATGCGCCATGGCACGGCGGGTCATGCTGGTGGTCGACTGGTGGTAGAGGTACCCGTGAAAACCGTCGTCCATCAGCGCGCCGAGGTGGCTGCCGGCCAGGCAGTTGCCGCCGGTGGCGGCCTTGATCGTTTCGCAGACGCGGATCACGATGTGCTCGATGCGCTCCGAAAAGCAGCGGTAGTAATCGGCCGACTGCGAACGGCGGGGCGAACGGAAGGTGAACCAGTCGCTGCGCAGCCGTTCGATCCGGTCGGGAATGCCGGCGGTTGCCAGCGTCACGTCGGACCGCCCCCAGGCGGCGCGCAAGGCGTCGTCATCCGGGTAGGTTGCGCGCAGCCAGCGGCGGAAGCAGTCCCGCATGGCCGGGGAAAAATCAGAGCAAAACCAGCGCCCATCCGCGGCGCAGGCGCCGAGCGGACGGTTTTCGTGGCTAGCGCCCATGCCGAACTGGTGTCCGATAATGCGCCCGTCGTAGCGGCGGTGCAGTTGTTCGCACCAGGCCCGATACCAGCCGAGCATCGCCTCGAGCCAGCGGTCGGAACCCCAGGAAGCGGTCCGGTAGCGGCCGGCGTCCGGCAGCCGGCTGACGTCGCGGTCGAACTGCATCACGTCATCGGGATGCGCATCCAACCACCATTGCGGATCCGGTGGCGCGCTGCGGGCAATGACCAGCGCCTCCGGGTCGCGCGCCAGCAGGGCGTCCATGTCTTTTTCGATGGCCGAGGTATCGGGTTCGCCCTCGGGCGAGACGTCGAAGGCATGATCATAGAGCATCCAGACGCCCGGCGCGGTTTCGGCAAATTGTTCGTAAGGCGCCTTGTGCAGGTAGGGTGCGGCGAGAAAACGCGGTTCGCCGTTGACAAACAGGGCCGGCTGGCCCTGGCAATCGGCAAGTTTGACGGATCGGGTCGGGGAAGGTTTCATGGTTGTCATAGGGTGAACCGCATGAAGAAATGCAGCATGAAGAAATGCAGTTCATGGTCGTTTCCGTCCGCGACGGGTTCGTTTTGCGCGCGGCCCATGCCCCCGGCAAGGGCCGCCAGGAGGATGATGCGGGGTATAAGCGAATGAAATTTCATGAAAGTTGTTTGTCTTTTGTTTATCTGTAAGCGTTCACGGTTCAAGGTTCACGGTTCACGGTTGAAGAAAAGCGGCATATGACAAT
>PWZG01000510.1 GCA_003567575.1 PVC group bacterium
TGCAGGCCTGATTCCGCTCGGGGTGGCCATGGACAAGACCGGCGGGGCGGAGTTCATTGCCTCCGGCATGATGCAACTGCCCCACGGGGGGCACCCGCTTGTCATCCTGACCGGCGTTGCGATACTGGCAACGCTCTTTTCGCTGTTCATGTCGAACGTCGCGGCGACCGTCTTGCTGGTTCCGCTGGTTGTTGCCATCGGCCAATCGTCCGATCTCTCGCCCCGTGCGCTGGCGCTGTTGGTTGCCGTCGCGGCATCCAATTCCTTTGTGCTGCCGACACACCAGGTCAATGCTTTGCTGATGGGCCCGGGCGGCTATCACAACCGGGACTACGTCCGGGCGGGCAGCATCATGAGCATCCTCTTCATCGGGATTGCCGTGGGTCTGGTTTATTTTTTCTATCGATAGGAAAGGACTATCCATGCATGACATCATTAATGGACTGGCGCAACACGCGGCCTACTTCCTGGAAGCCGTCGCCATCGTCATCATCCTTGTCGGCAGCATACGGGCTCTCGTACCCTATGTGAGCCGCTGTATGTTTTCCAGGCAGTGTCTCGGAGAATTCACCGCCACGCGAATACGGCTTGGACATGCCCTGTCGTTGGGATTGGAGTTTCTGATTGGAGCCGACATTCTCAAGAGCGCGGTATCCCCAAGCTGGCAGGACCTTGGCCGGCTTGCCGCCATTGTCGCGATCCGCTCGGCCATCAACTTCATGCTGATCTGGGAATTGAAAGAGACGGATACTGGAAAGCAAATGCAAAACGAAAAGGATGATGCTGACAGGGCATCGCAATAGGTGCTGAACAGCGGACTGATCGCTGAACCCCTGAACGCTGGACACTTTCAGCGAAGCTGGCTGGTTTTTGCCGGTGAAAAGGTTCAAATTCGGTCATGGATCCGGTATGAGGGAAAAATAGGCGACAGTCGGGTTTCACCCCATGTTTTATCCTTCATCGATCGTGTACTCTATCCTTTGTCGTAACGCATCATATTGGTTTTCATGGGAAGGGTGTAAAACGTAAATAGACGAAGGCATGTCCAGCGACTGGGCCGGCAAACAGGAACGATCTCTCTTGAGGCCGGAAATAGTCCCGGCCGGTCCGGCCGACTGGCGCGGGGCAACATGCCAGGTACAGAACCAGAGGGGCTATAGATGTTCGAGAGGCTCCCTCAAACAATAAAGGAGACGAAAGATGAATGCGTATTTCAACGAAGGTTGGTTGGCGATGTTGATTCTGGCGCCGTTGGTGGGTATGGCGATCGTGGCGAATGCGCAGGCGCCCGGGAAGCCTCCGGCCGCGGCTGAAGGCGCACCCGCTTTCACGCTGCCGGCGCTGCCCTACGCGCAGGATGCCTTGGAGCCGCATATATCGGCGCGGACGCTGAGCGTCCACCACGGCAAGCACCATCAGGCCTACGTGGACAACCTGAACAAACTCGTGGCCGGCACGCCGATGGCCGATCTGCCGCTGGAAGAAATCATCCGCCGGACGGCGGGCAAACCGGACCAAACGGGTCTGTTCAATAACGCCGCCCAGGTCTGGAATCACACGTTCTTCTGGAACAGCATGCAACCCAACGGCGGCGGCGCGCCGACGGGCAAGCTGGCGGAGCGGATCAACGCCTCGTTCGGCGGTTTCGATGCCTTCAAGACCGCCTTCAGCGAAGCGGCCATGACCCAGTTCGGCAGCGGATGGGCCTGGCTGGTGCAGGAAGGCGACACGCTGAAGATCGTCAAGACGTCCAATGCGGATACGCCGCTCGCGCACGGACAAACCGCGCTGCTGACCTGCGACGTCTGGGAGCACGCTTACTATCTCGACTACCAGAACCGCCGCAAGGACTTCGTCCAGGCATTTCTGGACCATCTGGCGAACTGGGACTTCGCGGCATCACAATTGAAATAAGGAGGGATATGAAATGTTTGTACAACAGTTTTTCGTAAAGGGCCTGGCGCATAGTTCTTACCTGATTGCAGGTACGAAGACATGTGCCATTGTGGATCCGCGACGTGACATCGGGATATACCTGGAGACCGCCAAGGACATGGGGATGAAAATCACGCATATTCTGGAAACGCATCTGCATGCCGACTTTATTTCCGGGCATATGGATTTGGCGGAAATTACCGGCGCCACTATCCATGCGCCCAAGGCCGGCAAGTCGAAGTTCAAACATGTTGCGGTGAAGCAGGGCGACACGTTTCGGATCGAGGATATGACGTTCCGCGTTCTGGACACACCCGGTCATACCCCGGAGCACATCTCGTATGTCGTGACCGACACGGCGCGCGGCAAGGATCCGGCTGCGGTCTTTTGCGGCGATACGCTCTTTGTCGGCGATGTGGGGCGTCCCGATTTGTTCCCGGGGATCGCTCAGAAACTGGCTTCGCGGTTGTATGACAGTTTACACAAGAAGCTGCTGAAATTACCGGATGATTGCATGGTTTATCCCGCCCACGGCGCCGGCTCGTTGTGCGGCCGGGCGATGGGCGCCATGCGGACCAGCACGATCGGCTATGAACGGAAGTATAATGCGGCGCTGCGGATCAAGGACCGCAAAGCCTTTGTCGCCTCGCTGACGACGGATATGCCGGGTGCGCCGGATCATTTCAGCCGTTGCAGCGCGATCAACGCTGCAGGCCCCGTCCTGATTCGCAAGACCGGGACGTTGCTGCCGCTGGATCCCCAGGCCTTCCGCCGCCGTGCCCAGCGTTCGAATACGGTGGTCCTGGACATCCGCGGCTATGGGCGGTACGGCGGACATCATGTGCCCGGTTCATACCATATTGATCTTGGCGGAAATTTTGCGACGTTTGCCGGATGGGTCATTCCGCCGGATCACGAAATCATCCTGGTTTCCGGAAGCGAGGCGGAGGCCCGCGAGGCGCGCGTCTGGCTACA
>PWZG01000549.1 GCA_003567575.1 PVC group bacterium
CATGGGGCAAGAGCGGCTGGAATGCCGGGGACCCGCTCAACGCTTTCTTGCGATTTAATAATTCCGGCGAAATCCGCAAGAGCGCGGGCGACGGTGCCGCCAACCTGGGAGGCGTGGGAATACACGCACACCCGACGCATCCCCAGCCCGCGCGCTGGGGCTATGTGGATTTGGTCAATACGGGCCGGGTTATAGTCGAAAGCGGTCAACTGCGGCTGGTCAACAGCGGCGCGGAGGATGTGATCAACGCCAGCCAGTTCGAAGTGCCCGAGGGCACCGAGTTGCAACTGTCCCATGGCGTGCATCGGTTTGGCGAAGGCGCTGCCATCGAGGGCGGCGGCGCGGTGCAGGTCGAGAGCGGCGGCAGCCTGTCCGTGCAGGGCGGCACGCTGGCGGTCGAGGATGTCCGGATCGCCGGGACGCTGACCGGCGACGGCACCCTTTTGGTCACCGGCACGAACAACACCTGGAGCGGCGGGACGCTTGCGGGGCCCGGGACCTTGCAGATCGGCCCGGATGCGGTCCTGTCCCTGACCGGCGCCCGCAAGACCATGGGATCGCGCACGATCATCAACGACGGAACCATTCGGTTTCAGGAGGGGTCGGTCATCCCCATAGAGAACAGTCTTATTCAGAACCACGGCGTGTTCGATCTGCAAGGCGATTTTTTCTGGGGCAAAGATAGTGCCGACTCCAGCTATCATACCACCCGATTCGAGAACGCCGGCGAAATTCGCAAGAGCGCCGGCGCGGGCGAAGCCTATCTGGGGCGTGCCCGCCATCACACAAGGGAGTCCTCATATAGCTCGTATGGCTACGTTGAACTCGATAATCAAGGGCTTATTCAGGCGTTGAGCGGGACGTTGATCCAGGAGAGCGGCAACCCCATGATCCAGTCGGGGGTGGTGTTTGTCGAAACCGGTGCGACGTACAGGGCCTTACGCGGATTCACGAACCATGGACGGATCGAGGGGAGCGGCACGCTGAGTGTCGGCGCCGACAACACCCTGCGCAATGCCGGGATCCTTGCGCCCGGCGGTTCCGTCGGCACCCTGACGATCACCGGCCGATTGCTCCTGGAACCGGACGGCATCCTCGAACTCGAGGTCGATGGAGCGACGGCCACCGCCGACCGGCTGGACATCAGCGGCGCGACCACGCTGGGCGGTTTGTTGCGGCTGCACACCGTGGGGGACACGCTCCCTGATGACGCCGACACGTTCATCGCGATGACCTTCCCCTCGCAGTCCGGCGCGTTCGACGCGCTGGAAGGGTTCACATTGGCCGACCGGCGGGCGTTCAGCCTGGAGGTCACAGCGTCCGATGCCGTCTTGTCGCTGCTCACGCGCGAGACGCAACCCGATCTGATGATCCGGCGTGCGGAGGCCTCGCCGGACAGTTTCAGCTACGACAACCGCTATCTCACGGCGCCCGACGGATATCAGGATTTATCCGACATCGTTCTGCCCGACGAAACCGCCGTCTACTGGGTCCGGCTGCAAAACGACGCGGACGAGTCCGCCACCTACCTGCTCAGGGCCGCCGAAAGCGGTTCGGACGAATGGGCGGTGACGTACCTTGATGACAACGATCAGGACATCGCCGCCGCGCTGCTGAACGGTGGTTGGACCACACCCACGCTGGACCCGGGCGAAGCGGTGGATGTGCGTGTCACGTTCACACCCTCCGACACGATCCTGCGCGGCATCGAACGCGAGACGCTCCTGACCGCCCATCTCGATGCCGCCGACCTGACGGTGCGCGATGCGGTGCGCGCGACCGTGCTGCTGCCCGGCAACGAGTGGAAGGCGCCGGTGGACGGCAACTGGCACGACGCCACCAAGTGGTCCCTGGGCGTGGTCCCCGGCGCATCCGACGATGCCTACATTGCCGTGCCCGGGAATTATACCGTGACGCTGGATGCCAACGCACACGTCGCGAACCTGACCTTGGGCGGATCGAGCGGCACGCAGACCCTTTTGACCGAAGCGCGCTATCTGCAGGTCGATACGTTGGCCTTGATTCGCGCCAATGGCGTGCTGAACCAGAACCGCGCCGCATCGCGCGTCAGCGGCGGTACGCTACGGATCGAAGGCACCATGGACTGGCACGGGACCATGACGCACGGGGGTCCGACCGTGGTCGCGGCCGGCGGCCTGCTGCGCACGCTGGAAGGCGACGTGCCGAGTTTCTGGCGTCGCATCCTGCAAAACCACGGCACCGTGCTGTGGGATAATCCCGGAACGGCATCTCTGACTTCGCATGCCAGCACCCGCTTCGAGAACATGCCGGGCGGTGTGATGGAATTCCGCGGCGGCGGCGGATTCTCCGACAAGAGTCCGTCGATCTTCAACGCGGGAACGGTCCTTCTGGCGGACGACACGAACCCCTTCACGCTCCACGGATTCGAGAATACCGGCGAGATCGTGATCCGCTCCAGCACCCTGCACAGCACCGCCAGCATGCGCCAGATCTCGGGATCGATCACGCTGGAACACGGCCACCTGACGGGTGGCCGCACCTTGCGCGTCGACGCCGGCAGCGTCAGCGGTGCGGGCGCCATCGAAGGCGTGGTCGATTTATACGGAGGGCGCCTGGACGGCGATTTTGCGTTCACGGGCACCGCGGGCCGGCTTCTGAATCGTGGCGGCATAGTGACGCCGGGACTGATCACGGTATCCGATACTTTCCGGCAGTATGCGGGGGGGACGTTGCAGGTTCATCTGCGCGGCGCCGAACCGGGCGGCGCCGGATACGGACAGATTGTAGCCGACGGGCAACTGACACTTGACGGACAACTACAGGTGCAGTTGAGCGATGCTTTCACGCCAGCCGACGAGAGCGCCTTCCCCTTCCTCGAGGGCGCTTCGCGCTCGGGCACGTTTTCAAGTGTCGCCCTTGATCAGACCG
>PWZG01000097.1 GCA_003567575.1 PVC group bacterium
ATTGTCTGGTTGATCGAGGGAGACGGATCCATCGAAAGACTGTTCAGCCCTGAAATCCGGGAGGCAAACCCGGAATGGAGGGTGACCAGGGCCGATGGAACGACCGATCCCCGCACCCTGCGGGTGACCCATCCCGGTGTGGCCAAGTATATTGCCGACCAGCTGATAGATCAGTTGGAAACAATATATGAGCCCATGCTGCAAGCAGGGCTGCGTCCCGGTTATTCCATTCAGGCGCATGATGGCCAGATATATACCGAAGATCCCCAGGACCGGGAACATGATCCCGAGCCCCGTGTATGGGACCCGGCGGCCGGCCGCTGGTCGACGACCGATCGCTACATCTTGTTGCAGAACCGCATCGCTAAACAGGTCAGGCAGCGTTTTCCCGAAGTAGCCTTCCGGGATATTGCCTATGTCAACAAGAGCCTGCCTCCGGTCAGATACCAGGTTCCGGAAGACTTTCATGTCATTATAGCCCCGATCGACTTCAACCGGCACCATCCCATGACCTGGGAAAATCATCCCAATGAATTCTGGCTGCGGGATATGGTGCAGGGATGGGGCCGGACGGGGGTCTCATTGTACGCATACTGGTACGGCATCAATCTGGCGGAGATCAGCGCGCCATGCCCCTTCATCACCAAGTGGGGCACGGATATTCCCATCCTTCTGGAAAACAATCTGATAGGTTGGATGCCGGAAACCATGAATGGTTGGGATTCCATGATGCCGGGCTACTACCTGGCCATACGCATGGCTTTTTATCCGCATGAGACCGTAGAACAGATCCTGCAGGATTTATGGACCAATTTCTACGGAGCGGCCGCAGCGCCGATGGAACGATACTGGATTGGGATCGACCAGGCCTATCTCGAGGCGAGGGAATATGCCGGCAGTCCCTTTGGCTATTTCAAGATATTCACGTCCGACGTGATGGCCCAGGCCAGGGCTGACCTCGATGAGGCTCTGGCCGCATGCCGGACCATCATGGAATATCGCCGGGTCAAATTGATTGATGAATCATTCACCCTTTTCGAGATGTTCATGAAAATGCGCAATGATTGGGCAGCGGGCAATCTGCGAGACCTGGAAGCGGATTACGATTCCTGGCGCGGAGGAATATTGGATATGGTGCGCCGCTACCGGGACCCGGCGGACCACACCTATATACAGGGCCGCCACGGCAATCCGCGCTGGAGCGATGTGTTGATCCGCCCCGCCTACAATGACGGATCCCGGATGGATCGTGAATATGCACGGCACGCCAGACAGGCCATCCTCGAATGGAAATGGAAGCACAATCCCGGGCCGGAAGAGGATTCGCTGCCATGGACCGAGCCGGATTACGATGATGCCGATTGGCCTGTCACCCACGTGGTGCGCGATACCTGGTCGTCGCTTGGCCACCACCTGACCATGACCGACGAGGCGTCCGGCCGCTCGGGGCGGATGGTCTATCGGACCGGTCAGAAGCTTGCCGTCCTGCCGGAAGGCAAGAAAGCGTATTTGTGGATCGGCATGACCGACGGGCGGGTCAAACTGTTCGTCAATGGCCAACATATACCCTATATTGTGCCGGAGGCCACCCGCGATCATCAAACAGGAGAGGTTCTGGACTATTTTGACGGGTATGCGCGCCCGGCAAGTTTTGACATTACCGGTGCCATACAGGTAGGTCACAATCAGATAACCATCCTGGCGGAAAGGCATCGTCTCAATGAACTGGGAACGGGTGGTCTGATGGGCCCGGTGGTCATCTATCGGGAGAAATAGCCAAGCGACAAAAAAAGGGCAGCCCTAAGGCGGAACGGCGCTTAGATAGAGCCTGGACGAAAAGGTTTTCGGATGGGGTGTTCAGTGTTCGGTGTTCAGAGTTATTGTCGTCCGCGAGAGGTTTTGCAAGAGCCTCATCATGGTACGGGTCATGGGAAACAGGATCGGCGGTTTGGTGTTAGGGGCCGCGCTGACGGACTGCCGCGGGTGTGATGCAATGGGCAAGGGGAGCACTTTCTTGAAATCGGCTCTTGCAAACGGCAGTCAATACGGATATTCTATACCCGCATATCGAAAGGAATAGCCGTATGAACTACATCCCAAGGCTTGCCGACAAAGAAATCCTACGGTTCATTGAGGACAAACAGCCTAATAAGAGCGTGTTGCTCGTTGAGGGCGCCCGTCAAGTCGGCAAGTCGTTTCTGGTGGCCCACGCGATTCAGGCTTCGGGCAAACAGAGCTTCTCTTTGAACCTGGAAAAAGAAACGCGGCTGCGATCCTTGATCGACGATTGCAGGGAATTCAAGGAGTTTGACCAACTCCTTCGGGATCGGATCGGGTTTGACTCGACAGGCGGGCAGGCGCTGTTTTTCGACCAAGCGCAGGAAAGTAGCCGAATAGGACAGTTCGTTCGTTTCATGAAGGAAGATTGGGCGCACGCCACCGTCATGCTCTGCGGGTCGACGCTCTCGCGGTTGTTTCGGCAGGACACCCGATACCCGGTGGGGCGTGTCCGGCGCCTGCTATTGGGGCCGCTAGCGTTCTCGGAGTTTCTGATCGCGGCGGATCAGGATCGTCTGGCCGAGGCGATTCGCGCGGACGAGTCGCCTTTCACCCCCCAACGGCATGACCATCTGCTGTCGCTTTACGACCGGTTCCTGCTCACCGGCGGTCTGCCCGCCGTGGTGCTTGAGAGTCTGAGGGGCGGTGACCGCTCGGAACTCCTGGCCCAAATCCTGGCCGACTACGAGCAGGATTTCATCCGCCTATTCGGCGAGGCGGACGCGGAAATCGTGAGAGCCTGCTTCCGCAGCGTGGCGAATTTTGTCGGGCGGTCCATCCAAGAACACCACCGTTGTTCCGTCGCCGAGTTCGCGGGTCAATGGCGCATCAACGAAGTGTTCGACAGACTGGAAGGCTGGCATCTGATCTTGAGGTCGGACCAGAAGGGGCCGGGAGCCGAAGCCGGTCACGCCTATCTGCCCAAGCGCTATCTTTTCGACTCCGGTGTCTTGCGCCATCTGCGGGAAGTCGCGGTGCCTTCGATCCATATCCTCGAAACGCTTGCGCCGGAGAATAAGGGCGTCGAGGACCCTAGCGTGAGCGGAGCGGGAGGTGGGTGTGAATCTGCCTTCGTTTTCCGTGGATGTGGCCATGCACGAAACCCGGCTTTGGCGGCTTGAAAGAAGATGAAAGCAAACGATTGGAACGATCATGGAACATATTCTGGCGGTGGACGGCGGCGGCACGAAGTGCGAGGCGCTGTTGATGACGGTGGAGGGGGATGCACTGGCGTTTGACGCCGTGTATCCCGAGCAGGTGTCGATCATGGGCGATTTCGGACGGGGCCGGAACGCCATGGCGGCCCGGACGGCGGTTCTGCGAGTGTTGAATCAGGTCAACCCGCGGGGCGTGGTACACATAGTGTTCGGTAGCGGGGCCGTGACCGGCCAATTCCGGCGCGACCTGAAAGCGGCGCACGTCCTGTTCTGGTACGCGTCGGAAGATGAGTCGGCCCGCTGCTGCGCGGGCGTTAAGGAGGCGCTGGTGGCGTTGTCGGGGACGGGCGCCTTCGGCCACCTTTACTGGAACGGGCGCCACTGGCATGCCGACGGGTTCGGACCGCTGATCGGCGATTGGGGCAGCGCCTTTCAGATCGGCCGCGAGGGGCTGAGAGCGGCGGTCCGGTCATCGATCCACCCTGGACGCAAGACCGCGCTGCGTGATGAATTGGCGCGCACCATGAACGTGCAGGAGTCCGACTTCGATTTGCAGGATGTTATGATCCATGAGGGAATCCGGGTGTTCGCCGACCGGACGGCGGTGGCGCGGTATGCGCACATGGTGGACCGGGTGGCGCGGGCAGGGGATAAGGTGGCCATCGGGATTATCGAGAAGGCGGCGGACGACCTTGCCGAGACGCTGCAGTGGCTGGTGAAGGGAAAAGGGGTGGGGGGCGAGTCGCTGCCCTTCGTGGGCTCGGGCGGCGTGATCATGAATTCCGATGTTTTCTGGAACGTCCTGGTCGCCCGCGTGGCGGAATTTCTGCCACACGGACGGCCCTTGAGGCAGACGATACCCCAGGTGGTGGGGTTGGCGCTGGCGGGACTGGGCCAGGCGATTGACGCAGGCGTGCTGAAGGCGGATATGAACAAGGTCCGGGAGCGGCTCATGGATTCGTTCCCGGCGCTGCGAACGACCACGAAACAATAGGGAGAAGCATGACAGCGGCATTCAAATACCTGAAAGCAATCCGCGAAATTCTGGATTTCTACGAGAAAGACCTGACCGCGGTGGAACAGGCGGCGGCATTGGTGGCGGACCGGGTGCTGGGGGGGGGCACGGTTCACCTTGCGGCCATCGGTCACGGCAATGAACACGATTTCCTGAACCGAGCCGGCGGGCCGGCCTTTCTGCAGCCCTTTGCCTTTGAGTTTACCCTGAACGATCCCGAACCCGAATGCCATAAGAACCGGCCACGGCCGGAGCCGTTCGAGCGGGAGATCGAAACCGTGCGGCTGGCCGTCAAGGCCAGCTCCATGCGGGCGGGCGACGTGCTGGCCGTGGGCTCCGTTTCCGGACGTAACGTGCGGCCCGTGGAACTGGCGCTGGCCTGTCGCGAGCGGGGCATCAAGGTGATCGGCTTTACCTCGATGGCCTACACGGCCAAAGTGACTTCGGCCCATCCATCAGGCAATAGGCTTTGCGACGTGGTGGATGTGGTCGTCAATAACGGGGCGCCCTACGGCGATGCGTCCGTGGCGATACCCGGCTACGAGTTCGACTTGATGCCGGTTTCCGGCGTCTCAATGCTCGTGGGCGGCTGGCTGATTTGGGGACGGGCCATGGCGTTGATGGCCGCGCGCGGTACGCCGGCCTCGGTGTTCATGAGCGTGAACCGGCCTGACGGGCAGGCGGTCTATGACGAAAACCGGGAACGGTACCAGAAACTGGGCTACTAGCGAGGAGGGGACATGTCGGCGGATATTTATTTTCGGGAAGCGGCGGCGGCACTGGAACGGGTGGCGGTCAGCCAGAAGAAGCCGATTGCGAAGGCGGCGGACTATCTTGTGGCGGCGATCCGGGACGGGAATCGTCTTTTTTCGTTCGGCGCCACCCATTCCTTCATGTTGACCGAAGAGCTGGTCTATCGCACGGGCGGATTGATGCTGGTCAATCCGATATACCCGCACGGCATGAACCTCTCGGTCCGGCCCATGACCCAGACCTCCCGCTTCGAGCGGCTGCCGGGACTGGGAAAGGAACTGCTGGACGGTTCGCCGGCCGATGCGGGGGATGTGCTGATCCTGGCCTCGACTTCAGGGCGGAACGCGGTCGTGATCGACATGGCGCTGGCGGCGCAAGCAAAGGAGATCACGGTCATCGGCATTACGGCCCTGGCGTATGCGAACGGGGTAACGAGCCGGCATCCATCGGGAAAGAAGCTCCCGGATCTGTGCGACGTGGTAATCGACAACGGGGCGCCTTACGGCGACGCGGCGGTGGCGCTGGCCGGTTTTCCCCAGAAGGTTGGACCGCTCTCGTCGCTAACGGGCATCGCCCTGGTCAATGCCCTGATTTGCGAAGTGGCAGCGCGCTTGACGGCGGCGGGCGTGACCCCGCCGGTCTTTATGAGCGCCAATGTGGACGGCGGCGACGCGCACAACGAGGCGCAGTTGAAGGCGAACGCGCACCGAATCCATTACATGAAGTGATCCGGATTTACGGATCATTCAAACGCAAGGAATTCCGAATGAAAGTCCATCCTACAAGCCTGACACTCAGCGCTCCCATCAACCGTTGGGACGAAGCCGTTCCGCTGGGCAACGGACTCATGGGGACGTTGCTCTGGGGCGGAGGCCGCCGCCTGATCCTATCGCTCGACCGCGGCGACCTCTGGGATCTCCGTCCCAGCGCGCGTTTTCTCCAACCGGACTGGACGTGGCAGACCCTCCGCCGACTCGTCGCCGAAGGCAGACAGGACCAGATCGTCGAGATGTTCGACAAGCCCTACAGCGGGCCTTATCCGACCAAGATTCCCGCCGGCCGGATCGAGCTGACCCTGGACCGGTCCGTCGCCGTCTCGTCGTTCGAACTCGATCTGGCCCGCGCCCTCGGCTCCGCGCGCTGGCGCGGCGGCGCTTGCCAGGTTTTCTGCAGCGCCGCCGCCAGGGTCGGGCTGGCCCTGGTGAAAGGAGCGGGCGTCCGTTTCAGAATCGCACCGGCCGCATTTGGCGGTGCGGCCCAGAACGTCCAGGGGAATTGCCTTCAGACGGGCGACCTGGCCAACCTGGGCTATCCGGCGCCTGAGCTGGGCCGCGCGGGAAGCGTCCAGTGGTCGCTCCAGCGAGGTGTGGACTCCTTCGCGTTCGCCATTGTCGCCTGCGCCCGCAAGGTCGGTCGTGACACCCTGATCGCGTACACCGTCACCTGCACCCACGACGGAGCCGACCCCGTCGCGATCGGGCGCGAGCAGATCGAACACGCGCTCGCCGCCGGTTTCCCGAAAATGCTCGCACCGCACGCGCGGTGGTGGCGGGCGTTCTGGGCGCGATCGAGTGTCCGACTTCCGGACCCTTCGTTGCAGCAGCAGTATGAGCTGACGCAGTACTTCTACGGCGCTGCCTCTCGGCGCGGCGCGCCGCCCATCCCGTTGCAGGGCGTATGGACGGCCGACGAGGGCAAGCTGCCACCCTGGAAGGGCGACTACCACCACGACCTGAACACCCAGCTCACCTACTGGGCGTACCTGGCTGCCGATCATCTCGAAGAGGGGCTCTGTTTCCTCGATTACCTCTGGGAACTGTTGCCCCGCGCGCGGCGGTTCGCGAAAGAGTTTTACGGGACGCCGGGCGCTTGCATGCCCGGCGTGGCCGCGCTCGACGGCCAGCCGCTGGGTGGCTGGGCGCAGTACACCGTGGTGCCGTCGAACTCCGCCTGGCTGGCGCATTCCTTTTACCTGCACTGGCGCTACACGCTGGATCGCGCCTTTCTCCGCGACCGCGCCTATCCGTGGTGCGCCGATCTGGGCACTTGCCTGGAGGCGCTGCTCGAAGACGGGCTCGATGGCATGCTCAAGCTGCCGCTCTCGGCTTCACCCGAGTTCCACGACAACCGGATCGACGCGTGGATGACGCCCAACACCACCTATGACCTGGCGCTGTTGCGCTGGCTGTTTGCCGCCCTGGCCGAGATGGCCGGAGAGCTGGGCGAAGCCGCCGCCGCGGCGCGGTGGCGCGTCGTCTTGGACCGGCTTGACGGGTTTGCCATCGTTGAGGATGGCCATTGGGCCCACGATCATGCCCTGCAACTGTCACCCGATGAGCGGCTCACCGAGTCGCACCGGCACATGTCGCACCTGATGCCGATTTATCCGCTCGGGCTGATCCACGTCGAGGGGAGCGGCCGCGACCGCCGGATCATTGAGGGATCCCTGCGGCAGATCGATTACTTCGGCACCGGGCTCTGGTGCGGCTACAGCTTCGGCTGGATGGCCTGCCTCGCCGCCCGCGCCCGGCAGCCGGAGAAGGCGCGCGCAATGCTGGAAACCTTTGCCAAGGCTTTCGTGTCGCGCAACGGATTCCATCTCAACGGCGATTTCAAGAACCAGGGGTTCTCCCTCTTCAAATACCGGCCCTTCACGCTGGAAGGCAACTTCGCCGCCGCCCAGGGCGTGCACGAAATGCTGCTCCAGAGCTGGGGCGGCGTGGTGCGGGTATTTCCGTCCGTATCGCAAGCGTGGCTCGAGGTCTCGTTCTCCGGCCTTCGCGCCGAGGGCGGACTCAAGGTCTCGGCGCGCCGCGCCGGCGGCCGGACCGTATGGGTCAAGATCGTCGCCGAGGCGGATGGCCGGGTCCGGCTCCGCAACCCCTTTGAACCGACGACCCGCCCCCGCTGGTCCCGCAAGGGTGTCCGGCTCGATGGCGAAGACTACGTGTTCTCCCTGATGGCGCGCGAGGCCATCGAAACGATCGGCAACGAAAGCAACCCAACGAACGAAGAAAACTAGCCGAACATATTTGGAATTCGTTCAGTATAGTGCGGATCTTATTAATGTATGCGACATCGCGGGTGATGCAACGGTGAAACAAAACATGCAAACCAGAGGGATTCAAATGCAAACATGGTATGTCGCGAATAACGGAAACGATGATTGGAGCGGATCGCTTGCGACGCCGAATGCCGGGGACACCCTGCGCCGATTGCGCCGGCGCCAACCGCTGGTGTGGATCAACCCCAACCGGCAGCCCGCCAAGGCGTGTCTGGCCAACCTGCCGTTCTCGGCCGCGGACATCGCGGACGCCGAAGCCCGCTGGCAGCGTTGCGCGCCCCTTCTGGTAACGCTGTTTCCGGAATTACAGAACTCGCACGGGATCATCGAGTCGCCGCTGCTTGCGGCGCCGAAGCTGGCCGAACGTATCCTGCCGCCCAACAGCGGCCGATTATTCATCAAGGCGGACCACGCGCTGCCGGTGGCCGGTTCGATCAAGGCCCGCGGCGGCATTTATGCCGTGCTGTACTTCGCCGAAAAACTGGCTTTGGTAGGCGGCCTGCTCGACTCCGAACAGGATGATTACCGAAAGTTGGCCACGCCCGCCGCCCGGAAGCTGTTTGCCGGCTACGAGCTGAGCGTCGGCAGCACCGGCAATCTTGGCTTGAGTATCGGTATCGCCGGCGCGGCCCTCGGCTTCCAGGTCGCCGTCCACATGTCGGTCGAGGCCAAGGAATGGAAAAAGAAGCGGTTGCGCAAGCGCGGGGTCAAGGTCGTCGAGCATGCGACCGACTACACCGCGGCCTGCGTCGTCGCCCGCGCCGAAGCGGCGGCCGATCCGCGCAAGCATTTCATCGACGACGAAAACTCGGTCGAGCTGTTTCTCGGATATGCCTGCGCCGTGCCGCGCCTCAAGCAACAACTGGCGGACGCCGGGATTGCCGTCGATCGCGAACATCCGTTGTTCATCTACCTGCCCTGCGGGGTCGGCGGCGGTCCGGGCGGCATCGCCTTTGCGGCCCGGCATACGTTCGGCGATGACGCGCACGGCTTCTTTGTCGAACCGGTCGAGGCGCCATGCATGACCCTGGGTATGCTGACCGGGCGGCATGCCGACATCTCGGTCTACAGCTTGGGACTCGGGTTGAAAACCGACGCCGACGGACTGGCGGTCTCGACGCCGTCGCGCTTTATCGGACAGCTTATGGAACCGCTGCTCGACGGCTGCTGCACGCTTGAAGACCGCACCCTGTACCGCCACCTGCGCGACCTGTACGAGACCGAGGGACTCGAGGTCGAACCGTCCGCCGCCGCCGGGTGCGGCGTTCCGCGCCTGCTGTTGGAAGACAACGCCGCGGCGTGTTATTTGCGGGAGAACGAACTCCTGTCACGCATGCCGCGGGCCACGCATATCGTTTGGACTACCGGCGGACTGTTCGTGCCGCCGGAACAACACCGCAACTACCGGGCGTTGGCTCATGGACGCGCCATGCCTCGGCCCGATTGACGACAAAAGAAATATCGCCCGTCGCGGATCGCGGCTACAGACTGCGCCCGCCGCCTCGCCGAAACCGTTTCAGCGATAGGACTTCGGGGCCTCAGAGCAAACAATTTGTCTGTCCCGAATGGCACTTATTTAAGGCCATGTTCGGACAGCGTCGACTGGAGCCGGCGGTCCCCCCGCCGGAAGAAAAACGGCCGAGGACGGCCGTCTCCAGGCGTACGACGCATTGAAGGGTCGGCTTAAGTAATTGCCATACTTGTCTGTGCCCTTGATTTCTATATCTTTGTCCAGTCAAAAAGAACCCCGACTGGGAATTCTTTGTTTGCTGCCAACCTGCCGTAAACTTCGGGTGCGGCTTCGGGAGGATGGACTTCGGAAAGAATTTTTGTCGCGTCCAACCTTCCGTACGCCATAAAATTCAGCATGGCAACACAGTCGTCCCGTACCGTCCAATAATACGGACAAGACTCAAGCTTGGGACGCGCATGCGAATGCGCGCCTACAATTGTAATGCCGGGTCGGTGCACCTGCTGGTAAAAATCAATTCCCGTGTCGGAAACCCGGGTACAACCTAGCAGCGATATTCTGCCGAATGGAGCAACGCAGTCAAGCGCTTGTTTCAGCGCAACCGACTGCCCGGTAACCTCGATAATGACACGAGCCCCTTTACCGCCGGTAACGTCTTTTACAGACTGAGCCAGTTCAGGATCCGCGGGGTCAAACACGTAATCCGCACCCCAATCGAGCGCCGATTTGCGGCGTTCCGCGCTCAAATCGGCTGCCATAATGGGATACGCACCCGTAGCTCTTAACAACTGCACAGCGAACGCACCTAAAATCCCCAGACCAAACACCGCGGCGGATTCACCAAACTCCAATCTCGTTTTACGGATGCCTGCTGCCGGAAAACTTGCAATAAACGCAAATGCCGCATAGCTTAAATCAAGCGTTTCGTCAGGTATTTTCACGGCATGGCACTCTTTGACAAGGTTATACGACCGATTATTGCTCCAGAAAGTTAAAACCCTGTCACCGACCGCCAGGCTTTTCACATCCCGGCCTGTTTCCTTCACAATACCTGCGGAGCTGTATCCTCCTCCCCAGCCACGTGCTCCTTCCGGCAGACCGAATGCAGTGGTGTTCGGCATTCGCAGAAGACATGCCCTTTCGGTTCCTGCACTTATGGGGACATAGGCTGTTTTGACCAATGCCTCATCGTCATGGATCGGGCGAAGTTCATTGTCCAACAGTTCCGCTCTGCCTTTCCCCGTGAAGAAAATCTGCTTGATCACACACAACACCTTCTTGATTAGGGTTTCGTTGAATCCGCATACCTATCGTCTATTTAACATGAATTGCGCATTCCCGTCAAATCGGCCGACGATTCACGGAATGATATCAGACCGTTATCGGATACGTGCGTGAAAACGGGGAATTACGTTGTTGACGTTTTGTGGTCTAAATCGGTATTATCCACCGTGCAGCAATGCCGTCAAGCTCATCATGCCTCGTCGTAGCCGTCGCGCGTCATGGGCGGTGTGTCATCGTTTTAAATCAGGCGTTGGTAAGCCTGCGCCAGAGGAGATGTACGGATGAAACATTTGTATCTGATTCGCCATGCCAAATCCAGTTGGACAGAAGACGGGATTCAAGATCGCATTCGTCCTCTCAGTAAACGTGGACGGGAACAACTGGGTTCCATGAGCAAGGCGATCCTTGCCGCGGGCGCCCTGGATGGGCCGGTGTTCTGCAGTCATGCCGTTCGCGCCCGGCAAACTCTGGAAGGACTGATCCCGGCGGATACTCGCCCGGCCATTCACATCGAACGTACGCTGTACACCTTCAATGACAAGGTGCTGATTGACTGGCTGCGCGACAGGCAGGACGAAGACCGGATTACCCTTGTCGGACACAACCCGGCACTGGAAAAACTGGCGGCCTACCTGGTAAAAGAGGCGCCGGGCAGCCTTCCTACTTGCGGTTTCATGCACCTTTCCCTGCCGATCAAGCACTGGCGCGAACTGACAGAAAACAAGGGCCGGCTGGCGCAGTTTCTGAGGCCCAAAGACGTCAGTTACAAGGCGTTCAATCGAAAACGCAAGAAGATCCGGAGCCGCGGCAAAGACCGTCCTTTGTGCCGGCATATTCCCGAGACGCTGCAACACCTGTACCAGCGAATGCGTGATCTCGAAGCGGGCGTGATTCAGGGGTACGACGACGAGTTTTTGCACCAGTATCGAATTGCCATCCGCCGTAGCCGTGCCATCGCCGAATCCGTCAGCGAGATCGGCGCCGGCCATGATCTGCGTCAAGAGCTCAAAGCCTTGAAGAATAATGCCAGGGCAACCAGTCACCTCAGAGATATCCACGTATTGCTTGCTGATCTGGACGAGTGGTTGCTGAAAGAGCAGACTTGCGACGTCATGGTTGCTTCCGGTCTCCGGAGCCATTTCACCAAGCTGGCGGAAATCGAACGCCAGAATCTGATCAAACATCTGACCGGCAAGAAATGCCGCGATAGCATGAACGATTGGCGGCAGCTCATACACGCACGTCACTTTAAATCAATCCTTCCTAAACTGACCACCGCAGACATCCGGAAAGCGCTGAACAAGCGTTTACGGCGCTACAACAAGCTGACCCAGGAACTGAGCAGAAAGTCACCGGATAATGAGGTGCATACCATGCGTAAGCTGCTGAAACGGATACGCTACCTTGCCGAACTGGACAAACCGGCGTTCCGGGACTTGCGAAAGCAGCTTAAACACAGGCAGCAAAGATTCGGCAAGTTCCAGGACCTGTATGTGCAGATCAATTTTCTGCTGGCGTTCCGGGACGGTCTCGCAACCGAATCCGATATGCGGGAACCGCCCGCGGGGCTGAACAATTTGATTGACGGGCTCGCCGCTGAAAAGCAAGACGTGCTGGATGACATACTCGCCCTGTGCCCTTCTTGTCTGTCCCTTTGATTTCCATAGACATAATACCGTGTGTATGCTACGCTGCCAAAACCAATCCGCTAAAACCGTAGGTTCAGCAACCTATAAGCAGGAGGCCCACCATGATCATGCATCGATGTTTTCGGCGTTCCGTTGACCGCGCTTTCTTCACCACGCTGAAACCGTCCGTTGGCTTCCTTTTGAGCACATGGTCCATTGTTTGGGCGACACCCAATACATGGACCGGTGGCGGCGATGCAACGAATTGGTCAGATTCCTTGAATTGGTCGGCCGGCGAGCCCGCCACCGGTCATATCGTATCCATCAATTCCGGAGCATCGGTGTTATTGACCAACACAACGGCCGATTTGGCGTCCTTCGCGATCACCGACGCGACCTTGACGTTCGCGGGATGGGACAGTGCGCTG